>DATESH010000094.1:0-2461 GCA_035270965.1 Methanocorpusculum sp. | reverse complement strand
GTGTCTTCATCGTTTCTAATGGCGAGCATACCTGCCTCGCGGCAGATTGCCTCGATTTCCGCACCGGTAAGACCATCGGTCATGCGAACCAGTTCATCATAGTCGATGCCTGTAAGGGCACCAGCTTCGGTCATTTTCCGGGTGTGGACCTTGAAAATCTGCATTCTTGCCTCAGCATCCGGTGAGGGGATCTTGATCAGGCGGTCAAACCGTCCCGGACGGAGCAGAGCGGCATCAAGCATATCCAGGCGGTTTGTTGCTGCCATGATACGGATGTTCCCGCGTGTGTTGAATCCGTCCATCTCAGCAAGAAGCTGCATGAGGGTCCGCTGAACTTCGGCCGACCCGGACGTACCGTCATTGGTTCTCATACTGCCGACCGAGTCGATTTCATCGATGAAGACCACAACACCATTGTTCGCAACAGCTAAATCACGCGCCATATCAAAGAGGTCGCGAACCAGCTGGGCGCCCTCGCCGATATACTTGTGGACGAGTTCGGAACCTGCCATTCTGAGGAACGGCACACCGGCATTATTTGCGACTGCTTTTGCAATCAGCGTCTTGCCGGTTCCGGGCGGACCGTAGAGAAGAACTCCTTTCGGCGGGACTACGCCGAACCTCTCGAAGGACTCGGGTTTCGTGAGCGGATACTCGACTGCTTCACGAACTTCAACGATTTCATCCTTCAGACCGCCGATGTCAGCAAAGGTAATCACGGGTTTCACTTCGAGTTCCATGACTTTGACTCTTTCATCGATGGTATTTCCAAGAATCTTGACCACAGACAGGGTATTGTTGACGGCAACTTTTGTGCCCGCTTTTACCACCGAATAGATTGCAGGAATGGACTGGGTCACATACTCCTGATTGTTGCCGAGCTGACGGAGATATAGTTCATTATTGTCGAGTTTTTCAATAACCACTGCGACAAAAAGCGGGAGACGCTTGAGTTGTGCGTTCTCCTTTTTGAGCTGGGCAATATCCATCCTGATCTTGTTGTTCTCCAGCCTGAGTGAATCATTGTCGGTTTTTATAGTTTTGATTATTTTGTTAAGGGATTCATTTTCTTTCTTAAGAAATGATGCATCTTCGTTAAGTTTTATATATTGTTCGTTCAAATCGCTGAAATTTAGAGCGTCAGGGGAAATATTCGTTTCCTTTGACGAACTGATATTGGGAGTTGCTTTGTTTTCTGCCATTGTAGTATAGTTATGTTTGGGATTCGTGATTTATATTCTATCGCTTATGAGCACCCTGTCTGCATGTCGCGCTCACCCCCCCCCTCGTACATCAGATAATTTGCCCGGCAGATGCCTGGAACGTTAATTCCTTGAGCGAAGGAGTCGACATACTTCCGACAGGACCTGATTATCACCATCTAACCCATTCTACTTAATACCGAAAAAGCAAATATAACTCTATTATGAATGATGCTGAGGTCCTAATGAACCCAAACGACTTGGTACAGTTTCTGAAAAAGAGCCCGGAATATTTCACGAAAGATGATATCGTTCGTTTCTGCGAGGAAAACAAGATTGAGATGGTCAACTTCCGCTATGTTGCAGGCGACGGGAAACTCAAAACCCTGAACTTTGCCATTTCATCCAAAGAATACCTTGATACTATCCTCTCAGACGGTGAGCGTGTTGACGGAAGCAACATCTTCTCATTCATTGAAGCAGGCAGTTCCGATCTGTATGTCATCCCGAGATACAGTACCTCATTCATGGACCCGTTTGCAGAAATCCCGACCCTGAACATTATGTGTTCCTACTACGACAACACGGGTCGCCCGCTCACCTCATCCCCTGAATATATCCTTCGTCAGGCAAATGCAGCATTCAGGAAAAACACCGGCATGGATTTCAAATGCTTCGGTGAACTTGAATACTACGTAATCTGTGATGAGGAAGAGCTCTATCCCGGACGTGACCAGAAAGGATACCATGAATCCGGACCTTTCTGCAAATTCGAGGAGATGCGGACCGAGGCTATGCTCATGGTCAGCCGTGCAGGCGGTAAAATCAAATACGGACACGCCGAAGTCGGCTGCTTCACCAAAGACGGTAAGTATTACGAGCAGCACGAAATCGAGTTCCTGCCGGTCGATCCGGTTCTCGCAGTCGAAGAGCTTGTCATCGCAAAATGGATCCTTCGTATGCTTGGCGCCCAGTATGGCGTAGAAGTTTCCTTCACTCCGAAAATCACCGTTGGCAAAGCAGGCTCCGGTCTCCACTTCCACATGATGGCAGAAAAGAACGGCAGAAATGTTATGATCAAAGACGCCGCTCTTTCCGATACTGCAAAGAGAATGATCGTCGGTATTCTGGATGTCGGCGATGCAGTCACTGCATTCGGTAACACCATTCCAATCTCATACCTCAGACTTGTTCCGCACCAGGAAGCCCCGACCTATATCTGCTGGGGAGACCGCAACCGGTCAGTCGTTGTCCGTGTG
>DATESH010000093.1:0-7426 GCA_035270965.1 Methanocorpusculum sp. | reverse complement strand
GGGCAGGCTGCGGTTTCTGCATTTCTCGGATTGGTGCTGATATATGTGCTGCTCTTCGTGATAGGTTCGATTTAGGAGATTTGATTCATTTGACAATTACACGATTTATACTGGTGTTCCTGGCGATTTTCCTGATGATGGGATGTGTCGGGATAGTTGGAGCTACAACTGATGAACTAATTAAACCAGATAATATTACATTAGAAATTTCTCCAGACCCAATTACTACATCAACTGTAGTAATATTCACATTTTCAGCGGACAATGCAACAAGTTTCTATATTGATTTTGGAGATAATTCTAATGAATCTGGTGTAGATACCAAAATCACACATACATATAACGCAGTTGGAGATTATCCCGTAAAACTCACAGCAAAGAATGATACCGAGTCTACCGATGTGGAGAAAAGTATTACTGTTGTACCTGAACCTATTGTGGCCTCATTTACTGCAGATCCCACATCAGGCACCGCTCCTCTTGATGTTCAATTTACAGATACATCATCAGGTACACCTACTAGTTGGAAATGGGACTTTGATGATGGAGATTCCTCTACAAATCAAAATCCCCCGCATACATTTGCCACTAATGGGACATATGTGGTGAATCTGACCGTGTATAAAGATGGGGTAGACTCCAATACATCGTCACGCACAATCATAGTGAATCCAGCACCTACTACTACAAACATATCATCTGTTGTCCTCATAACTGGGGTAACTCCCCCGGTTTATGGTGCAATCCCAGTTTCTACTGCCAGCTCAGATACCGAGGGAATATCTAATGTTACCGTCAGTTGGAATTCCAACCCAACTAAATTCGCAGCTGAAACTCAATATACAGCAACGATTGTTGTCAATGCTACGTCAGAATATGTGTTTAATATCACAAAACCAACAGTTTCATTGGATGGATCAACCATGTCAGAATCCAATGTCACGAGAGATTCAGACACAAAAATCACCATCACCTATACGTTCCCAAAAACAGCCGCTAAAGTCAATCCTAGTGCATTACTATCATTGAACGTTAGTTCAGGGACCGTCCCTTTAACGGTAAAATTCTCTTATACACTATCCAATTATGATAACTGTACATTGATCTATGGTGACGGCGCTTCATCGTATCTCACCTCGTCAAGTGGTGATATTACCCACACTTACACAACTGCAGGATCTTATACTGCGAGTATCATTGCCAAAAATGTCAATGGCACGACATATAATAATAAAAGTATCACTGTCAACAAAATAGGACTCAACGCCGCATTTACGGCATCAGCCGGATCCGGCACCGCCCCGCTGACAATCCGGTTTACCGACACCTCTGCTGGTTCTCCGACCACCTGGTTATGGGACTTTGGCGGACTCGGATCATCGACCCTGAAGAATCCTTCATACACATTTACAACTGCCGGCAATTATATTGTTAAACTGATTGTCATTGACAGTTCGGGAGCTACCGATACCTATTCCAAAGTAATAACCGTAAACGCTCTGGTTGCCACGTCAACCCACACCCCTACGCCGACCGAAACGGTCTCCTCCCTTTCGATGTCTTTTGGAACCGGGAATATCAACCCCCTCATCCTGAGTCCGGTTGACATCATTAAAGAATTCGTCCAGCTTTTCCATATCATAATTGACATGGAAAACTACGTCGGTGCCAGCAATCAGACAAACATGACCTGAAGAATAAATTCTCAGGCTGATGTCTTATTTTTGCGCAGCGGCGGTATGTTTCTGGATGTATTAACACCACGTGTAATCTGATTTTCTTGTATGCCCGCAGTCATTTCTTACAAGTGCTAAACAGACACTACTCTATATGAGAAAAATCCCGGAAAGCTTTACCCGGTATCTATGTTGAATACATAATGCACATCAACTTTCAAAAAAAAGAGACACTCTGTAAAAATGTGAGCCCCTAACTCTTTACCGCCAGTGTCAGCCTTATCATTCATGTTTCCGTCTCACATCTTTTCCAAATTTTCACCTCAGTTATCTGCCTTTCACTTTATGAAATATTAGTTAATAACGAATAACTGCCTTATAACATAAGTAAATATATCCAACACTCATAATCTATTCAAATAGGTAAAATAATCATGATGCCAGTAAACGAAGAAACAGTCATGATACCAGTAAATGACAAAACACTCATCAGGAAGGAGGGAATCGGGGTAATCTATTTCTCCGGCGGTTGTTTCTGGTGCTTGGAAAAATACATGCGGGCAATTCCCGGTGTGATAAAAGTAACCTCGGGGTATGCAAATGGCTTGCAGAACATCAAACCGGAATTCAAACGGGTCAACACCGGCGTCACAGGATATCAGGAAGCCGTTCGTGTAGAATACGACCAGACCAAAATCAGTCTTGAAGCCATTCTTTTTGCCTACTTCCGTATCATAGACCCCACCATCGAAAACAGGCAGGGAAAATACAAAGGTACCCAGTATCAGGCAGGTATCTACTACTCTGACAGAGCCTCCGGCAAAAAAGTCCTGCTGGTGGCAGATGTAGAACGTCTTCGTCACACTGATTTCAAAGTGGAAACCGCCCCGCTCACCTCATTCTACGATGCTGAAGAGGAGCATCAGCAATATCTGGCGAAACATCCCGAAAAGAAATGTGACCTCAGCCAGAACCTGTTTGACATGGTCTCAAACATGATTGTTGACCCGGCAAATTTTCCGCATCTCGGGGCGACAAAACTCAAAAAGAGGCTTACCGAAAAGCAGTATTCTGTAACACAGAATAACGATACGGAAACACCGTTCGATAATCCATACTGGGATAAATTCGAGAAAGGGATCTATGTCGACGTCGTCACCGGCGAGCCGCTCTTCTCATCCACCGATAAATACAAAAGTTCTTACGGGTGGCCGGCCTTTTCCAAGGTCATTGACGAAAACAGCATTATCTATACGTTATTCTCCTACCAGGGTAAATCGTGGGTTGGGCTGAACAGTCGGACGGGCAACTCCCATCTGGGAAGGGTGTCCTATGATGATCCTGAATCCCCGACCGGTAACCGATACAGCATAAACAGTGCATCACTGAAGTTCATTCCTTATGACAAGATGGAGAAAAAAGGATACGGCTTCCTGATGGAACGGGTAAAATAAAAAAATATCTCCACCTTTTTTTTTGTTTATGGATTCGCTCAACAGAAGCAAATTCTCCTCATCGGTTTTATCAAAGAAAAGCGTTATTCCTTATCCATACGAATAGATATATCATGGACTCCCTCTATAAGCGTCTTGCATCCGCCGTGGAACAGGCAATCCACGAGGCAGAAACGGTTCTGCCCCCGGATGTCGAAGAAGCATTACACACTGCATATGATAAAGAAACAAACGTAATTGCCCGGGGGGAGTTTGAAAATATATTTGCCAACCTTAGGGTAGCGAGGGAAAAGGACGTCCCTATCTGTCAGGACACGGGAATTTTTGTAATATATCTCACCATCCCGGAAACGGTTCCGCTAACAACGAAACTTTATGATGCCATATCCGAAGGCATCCGGCTCGCTACAAAATCCGTCCCGCTCCGCCCGAATGCAGTTGATCCCGTCTCCCGAAAAAATTCTTGCGACAATACCGGAGCAGGAATTCCTGCAATCCATATAATCCCCGGTGACAAACTTCGTGTCACCGTTCTCCCGAAAGGTGCCGGTTCGGAAAACATGTCCCAGATTAAGATGATGCTCCCCTCTGAAGTGGGAAAAATCCCTGAGTTTGTCACCTCGGTCGTGAAAGATGCCGGTTCACGCCCCTGCCCACCGGTCATTGTGGGAGTTGGAATCGGTGGAACATTTGATTCGGCCGCTTCCTATGCAAAAGAGGCCCTTTTATCGCCGATAAATGTGATGACTCCTTACGAGAAGGATCTCTGTGACAAAATCAACGAACTTGGCATCGGGGCAATGGGACTTGGCGGAGATACCACCTGTCTCGCCGTCAAAATAAAACAGGGAGCCTGTCACACGGCTTCACTGCCGGTCGCCGTAAATATTCAGTGCTGGTGTTCGCGTCGCGGCATAGTCGAGGTGGAAGTATGATTCGTCTTACGACCCCTCTCGGGGATGAAGTACTCAATCTCCATGCTGGAGACCGGGTTCTTCTTTCCGGAATAATCTACACCGCTAGAGACGAAGCCCATCAGAAGATTATGAAAGATGGTTTCCCGTTCGATCCGGAAGGTGCCGTAATTTATCACTGCGGTCCGGTGGTTGACGAATTACAGAAGAACATCGTTGCCGCCGGTCCGACAACATCCGCCCGGATGAATAATCTGACCAAGCCGATGCTGGACGCCGGCGTTCGTGCCCTGATAGGAAAAGGCGGCATGTCCGCTGTGGTCCGGGAAGAACTTCGCGGGCGGGCTGTGTATTTTGCATTTACCGGAGGCTGTGCCGCCCTTGCCGCTTCATGCATGGAACTGATAGACTGTCATTACCCGGAGCTTGGCATGGCAGAATCCGTGTGGAAAATCAGACTGACCGACCTACCGGTCGTTGTCGGAATCGATGCACATGGCGGGGATTTGTTTTCGAGATAACTCAGACAATCCCAAAGTGAATCAGTGCCATGCAAATCAGCATTGCTATAATTCCACCGGAGAGAGTCGCAAGCAGATTCGTCCCCGAGTTCCCGATTATCTTCTTATTTTCCAGGAGGGCGCCATAAAGACTGTCCAGATTTGTCCCGATAAATCCTGTAATCACACCAATCAGGCAGACATACCAGGGAGCTACCCCAAGCACGAAAGCCAGTCCTGAAATGATAACAGCCCCGCCTAAACACGCCAGTTCTCCCAAAACGGTGATGCCGCCGTTTGTCCCGGGCTGAACCTGCCTGAGTGTTGTAATCAGATACGGTTTTCCTCCCGTCACACCGATTTCGCTGGCGAGGGTATCTGCCGTTGCGGTCGAAATCGAACCGAGGAACAGAGCAATGAAAATGACATCACCGGTTAAACCATAAAGCACAGCGCCGACAATTCCCACCCCTGCATTGGCAAATGCATTCAGGTATCCGCGGCGTCCATGTTTACTCTGAGCCACTCCGAGAAATTCTTTTTCCGAATATCTGAATTTCGTGAAGATCGAGCCGAGAATGAAAAACATCATCACAACAAAGAACCAGTTCACACCTGCAAACGAAATGAGAATCACGCCGAATAAAACTGCTGTGAACACTCCGCTTAGGTCTATCGTCTTTGCCCGATAGGCAAAATAGCCAAATGCCGCACATATTATCACAGCTAAGGAGAGCGTCTGGTAATCAACAAAGAACTGCAGGTCTTCAAAGAGCGTGATGGTCATTCCCACACCGAGGAGCCCTATCATTGAACCGTCTTCCCGGTTGGTTAAGATGCTCCTGAGCATCAGGAGAACAATAACGGCAATGATTCCCACAAGCGGCTCGAACTCGTTTGTGTAAAGCATTGTCGCAAGAAGGGCCAATGTTGAGCCTATCATATATATGGTTGTGGGGTGACCTGCATTTTTGAAAATCTTGAGGAAGTATTCGCCCCAGATTATCATCATCATCGGTCCGATAAAAGCAGATACGGGAACATAACCCGTTTCGTACAGAAGGGAGAGTATTCCGACGCCAATTGCAAAGTATTTGCTTTTTTCCACGAGGTACAGGAATAAGGCAAAGATAATCCCAATAAAACCAAGGAATGGAAGATACGGGGAGCCGAGCATCAGGGCTGTGACTAATAGAGCCAGAATGAAGCGTTTAATCCGCGTATCCATAAATACTGTTTAATTTGCTTTTGATAATGATAACATTATGTAAAGATTGACCCCGGCATTATATCTCAATGAGCCGGTATTCGCCCCGTCCTAATCCCATCTCTTCTGCATAGGAAATTTGCAGTAAGGGGTCAGTTCCGGGCCACACACGAGTGAACTTCTCTTCACCTGCCTGATGATGGTCCGGGAGGAGGCTTCCGAATACCCCCTCTTCCATATTTACTAAATCATAGCATGCTTTGTCCAAAGCAACCGGGTCGGTTGATGCAAGGATGCCGATATCGGGCACAAATGGAATATCATTCCACGGAGTACAGTCACAATGCGGCGTGATGTTTGTCAGGAAATTGATATAGAATGCCCTGCCTGTTTTATTTGCCACGGCGCCGGACGCATACTCGATCATGCGTTCGACGAACACAACCCCATCGTCCTTCCAGTCGATATCGATTGCATGCTCGGGGCAGGTGTTCATGCACATAAGGCAGCCTATACAGTGTTCCATATCAAAGGCGATTGATTTTCCGGCAATGCTGATACAGAATTCTGGACAGGCATTCATACATGCCCCGCAGATTACGCATTTATCCTCGATTACAAATGGGCGTGTGGTGTGCTGCTCACGCTTTCCTTCATTGGAAGCACATCCCATCCCGAGATTTTTGAGTGCCCCGCCGAATCCGGCGACCTCGTGTCCTTTGAAATGGGAAACAACGACCATGCTGTCGGCCGAAACAATATCCGATGCAATTTTTACTGAGTCAAAATGTTTTCCGTAGACATCCACTTCCTTATAGTTCTGGCCGCGGAGTCCGTCGGCAATAATTACCGGGCAGTCACACACGGGATAGCAGAATCCGTGTTTTGCGGCAGTTTCGGCGTGGTCAACCGCATTTCTTCGTCCACCGAGGTAAAGCGTATTTGTATCGGTCAGGAATGGTTTTGCCCCGAGCTTTTTGATTTCCTGAACTATGGTGGAGACATGAAGCGGATTTACAAACACGTCGTTTCCCACTTCGCCGAAATGGATTTTGACGGCGGTCAGATCATTTTGGCTTACCATATTTTCAAGACCGGCTGCCATGCAGAGCGCTCTGATTTTATGTTCGGTATTCCTGTCTTTTGACTGTGCCCCCGCACGAGCGATGAATACTTCTTCCATAACAGAATATTTGGTCTTGTGATTGATATGTTTTCGCGCATTCCAAGGTTGACATCGTTATCCTCTCTCCTGACACGTAAAATACATCATCTCTCTCAACCAAGAGTAATATACTATGTTTGAAGGTGTAATCCCTGCGCTCATTACTCCGTTTAATGATGATGCGTCACAGTCGCTCGACATTAACGGTTTAAGAAACTGCATTGAATCAGTCATCCGCGGAGGCGTACATGGACTTCTCGCCTGCGGTTCGACTGGTGAATCGGCAACAATGACCCATGCCGAACACATTCGTGTCATTGAAGAAACTGTGTCGGCTGCAAGCAACCGTATTCCTGCCATCGCAGGAACCGGATCCAACAACACCGAAGAGGCTCTTCTGATGACCCGCGCCGCGAAAATTTCCGGTGCAGATGGTGTTCTGTTAATCAGCCCGTATTACAACAAACCAAACCGCTCAGGTCTCCTGAAGCATTACAAGAAAGTCGCAGA
>DATESH010000092.1:0-2405 GCA_035270965.1 Methanocorpusculum sp. | reverse complement strand
TGCAAAAGAACAGGCAGCCGCCCCGCTTGAAGAAAAAGCCGGGCAGCTTCTTCAGCTTGAAGCCACGGCAAAGATTCCGGAAATCTGCAGTACATCTGCCCGTTACTCCGAACAATACCAGGATGTCATCTTTGAAGACTGCAATGGATACTCGGCAAAATCGTCAGTATGCCGGACGCTGTTCACAGTTTCTGCCGTTGCCGGCCGCGGGTCAGACATGCAGATGAACTATGAACAGGAAGCCGTTGTAGGTCCGATGTCTTTAACAGATTATATACCCTATGGTGAAAAATGTGCGAAGTGTGCTGTCGAACTCCTTGACGCATCTGCCGTGTCCGGTGGACGGATGCCGGCTGTTCTGGACCCGGCAATTGCCGGAGTATTCGCTCACGAAGCTGTTGGTCACGCAAGCGAAGGTGACGCAATCCGTGACGGGGTATCCGTCCTTGGCGGTAAAATCGGTCAGCAGGTCGGTTCTCCTCTTGTGACGATAATCGACGACCCATCTATGCATGGATACGGATACGAACCATTCGATGCCGAAGGAGTCGCCGCCGGTCCGCTTGAACTCATAAAACATGGAATCATGAATAAATATATGCACTCACGTGAAACCCTCGCTGCTGTTGGTCCTGAAACCGGAGAAGCCGGGCATGCCAGAGCAGAACCGGGTCTTCCTCCTCTCGTTCGTATGAGCAATACCTACATAAAAGAAGGCGATGCATCATATGACGAAATCATTGCCGAATGCAAAAACGGCGTGTTATTAATCGGTTCACGCGGAGGACAGGTCGATCCGGGACGCGGAGCATTCCAGTTCAACGCAAAATACGGTTACTTAATTGAAAATGGTGAAACAACAAAGATGATTCGTGATGTTTCTCTCTCGGGCGACATACTCTCGGTCCTTCATAATATCACCCTTTGCGGTAAAGAACGGAAGATGTCGTCGGGTATGTGCGGAAAAGGTCAGGCAGTCCCGGTTTCTGATGGGGCGCCCCATGTATATTTAACCGAGGCAATGGTTGGAGGCGGGCAGTAATGTCTGATGTTGATATAGATAAAATTCTCTCCTATGGAGAAAAATTCGCTGATGAAGTCGAAGTATTTACACTGGATTTCACTGATATTTCCCTTGAACAAAGAGAAATGGCAGTCTCCTCCGTGTTTGAACATACAGGGGCATCCATCTATATCCGTGTGGTAAAAGATAACCACATTGGTGTTTCGGGAACTTCCGATCCCTCAAGATGGAAGGACTGTGTTGATGTCGCTTTTTCCTCTGCGAAACTTTCCGAACCGGTAACGGGCTGGACAGGATTCCCGGAAAAAGCCGTGATACCCAAAGGTCAGGATCCATTTGATGCGAAAATAGTCGTTACTCCCGACCTTGCAGCAGAGTATCTTGAACGGATGAATGCCGGTGCCTCCGCGCATCCCGAGGCGCGTGTTGTTACCGCTGAGGTTTCACTTCTGACAGGCATATCTACGGTTGCAAACTCGAACGGTGTTCATTACACGCGGCATATGTCTGACATCTCTCTTGGAATGGATGCGATTTGTGACAACTCGACCGGATATGATTCTGATTCAAGTCCGTTCCTGGAACGTATCAATCCGGAAAAAATCGGTGAGCAGACGAGTTTCTGGGCGACTGCTTCAAGAAACGGTGTCAACGTCGAAACGAAAAAATACGATGTGGTCCTATCCGAAAATGCTGTTGCGTCGCTCATATTTGATTTGTTTTCAGATGCAGTGAACGGAAAGAATGTTCTTACCGGCAAATCGGTTTATGCGGGTCATCTTGGTGAAGAGGTAATGAACCCCTCTGTTTCTCTATCTGATGTTCCGATGGATAAGGAAGGTTCGGCATGGAAGCGTTTTGATACCGAAGGAACACTGACATCTGGTGTTGAAATCGTCAAAAATGGTGTTTTATCCTCATTTTTGTATGATGCAAAAACCGCTTCCCAGGCAAAGACTATATCCACGGGAAATGCCCACAGATCCGGAAACGGGGCGACATATATTGACCCGCACTGTATGCGGATTTCCGCCCCGGTTTCCGATGTTCTGGAAAAACCATGTCTGTATGTTCATGAGGTCATCGGAGCCCATACAGCAAATCCACTAACAGGTGAGTTTTCTGTGGAGGTTGCGAATGCATTCTTTGCAGAGTCGGGCCATTTTGTCCAGCCAGTGAAGAAAGCGATGATTTCGGGGAATGTCTTTGATATTCTCAGTGGAGTTGTGAATATTTCAGCCGAGACTAAGACATTTGACAATGCGGTTGTGCCGAAGATGCGTATCTGCGGTCTGCAGGTAATCGGATAATGATAGAGAAACTATAACTCATTTGATGTAAAATAGTATTTCATATATGTTAGAACCAGATGATTTGGTAC
>DATESH010000091.1:0-3798 GCA_035270965.1 Methanocorpusculum sp. | reverse complement strand
ATGAATCCTGCATGAGCGCAGAAACATCCGTTCCCCTTATCACGCAAAAAAACCAACATACATCTATGAAATGTATCGTCACCGGCGGAGCAGGATTCATCGGCTCGCATCTGGTCGATTTACTCGTCGCCGAAAATCATCAGGTTATCGTCATCGATTCCATGGTCGCCGGCAGAATGGCAAATATCGAAAAGAACCTTTCGAAGATAGAATATGTTCAGGCAGACCTGCTCAAAGACGGCTGGCAGAAATATTTCGCCGGGGCCGACAGAGTTTATCATATCGCAGCCGACCCGGATGTACGCGGATCTGCACGGAAATCCTTTGAGGTTTACGAGAATAATGTTACCGCAACCGTACGGGTTCTTGAAGCCATGAAAAAGTATGAGGTCAAACAAATCGTCTTCACCTCCACATCGACAGTCTACGGCGAAGCATCGGTAATCCCGACACCTGAGACCTACTCCCCGATGATTCCGATTTCCATTTACGCCGCAAGTAAACTCGCCTGCGAAGCTATGATCTCCTCTTATGCGGCGACCTATGGCTGGAATGCCTGGGTCTACCGGTTCGCAAATATCGTCGGTCCGCGCAGTACGCATGGAATCATCTATGATTTCGTACAAAAACTCCGGGAAAACCCGAAGGAACTGGAGATTCTGGGCAACGGAACACAGAGCAAATCCTATCTCGCTGTAGAAAACTGCGTGAAAGCAATGATTTTTGCCCCCGAAATCTCGCATGACACCTTTAATTTCTTCAATATCGGCTCTGAGGACTGGGTCAATGTGAAAAGAATCGCCGAACTCATCGTGGAAGAGATGGGTCTGAAAAATGTGAAGTTCAACTTCACCGGCGGGGACAGAGGATGGGTCGGGGATGTTCCTCTTATGAGACTGGGCATCGATAAAATCAAATCATTCGGCTGGAAACCGGAAATCACCTCTGAAGAAAGCGTCAGAAGAGCAATCCGGGCGACGCTGGCAGAGTGAAAACTTCCTTTCAAATAATCAGTCTTTTTTTTTAATCATATCAATATCATCCCGGACTGAAAAATACTCTGAAACACCGGAACAAAATAACAGCAAACAAAAGAAAAATAAAACTCCTTACTCAGCACCCTTCGCCGCTTTCTTCCCGGCTCTTATCTTCATATACTCCAGAAAGGCAAGGATTCCCATACCGACAATAAAGAAGAAAACACTAAACGTCTCCCAGGTCATTGCAGGCATCGGCTCGGCAAGCGTCGTCGCACCCATGACGATAGGATACAATGACCCGAGCAAAAGCCCGACACACAAATAAATCGTCTGAGAATGGTACATGAGAAAACAATATCTCACTATCTTGACAATGAAACACATACCTGTGATCATCCCGAGACCAAAGACAATTAACGCCGGGACATAAGCAAACTGGAGATGGACTATAGCACTAACTGCAGAAATCAGCGGAATGTAAACGCCCATAATAAGCAGCATCGTCGACCCTGAAATTCCCGGGAGAACCATCGCAGAAACGGCAAACATAGCCGCAATGAACAGAAAAATGCACAGCCCGACAGATAGCTGCGTCATATCGATATTCGCTGCCTGCGACGTGGGATTAAGAAGCATGAGCAGAGGAATTGCCGCCACGCCGATTACGGTAAAAATCAGATGAGGCAGATGACCTTTCAGATTTTCCTTCTCACCCATAATCACGATTGGAATCGCCATAATGGTCAGTCCGATAAACACCGAACTAATTTCATAGATATAGGTATGGAACAGATTCGAAAGAATCACTGCGCAGAGGAGAAATGTCAGTGCCCACCCCATGCCGAGTTTCACAAGAAACGGGAAGGCGGCTTTTCTTTCTGCCCATGAACCCATCAGAAAATTATGTATCGATATGACAAACTGCCCGTAAAATCCAAGCAGAAATGCAATCGTCCCTCCGGAAACCCCTGGCACGCTATCGGCAGCGGCCATAGAAACGCCTTTAAAAAAATCAGCAAAAAAACCTTTTATCTTATTCATACTCTTCATACTAAATGGAACGTACATCCTTAATTAGCGTTCTTACCCCGGTATCATAACCGGTTTATTTATTCTGATAACAAGCAGATACATAAGGAAGATACATATGAAATATATTTTAATTCTCGCCGACGGAGCGGCGGACGAGCCTCTGGCCGAGCTTGGCGGTAAAACTCCCCTGGAAGTTGCGAAGAAACCCAATATGGACAGAATCGCCCGCGAAGGTAAATGCGGGATGATGAAGACAGTGGATGACTCGCTCGTCCCGGGGTCCGATGTCGCCAATATGTCAATTCTCGGTTACGACCCGCTGAAATATTACACAGGACGCGGAGCTCTTGAAGCTATCAGTATGGGCATACCCTTCAGCGAGGGAGACCTTGCCTACCGCTGTAACCTTGTAACAATCGAAAACGGCAGGATGAAGGATTTCGCTGCAGGTCATATCTCCAGCGAAGAGGGAGCCGGGTTGTTCGCCTCGCTTCAGGAAAAAATCCCGGAAGCAAAATGGTATTCAGGCGTTTCCTACAGAAATGTACTGATGCTGCCCAATGGAAAAGGCTCTGATACGACCCCGCCCCATGACATCTCCGGGCAGGTCATCGATGACTATCTCCCGAAAGGAGAGGATGCCAAGCGTCTGATGAACTTCATCGCCAGAGCAACTGATGTCTTCGGGAAGCACCCGGTAAATAAAAAACGTATCGCCGCAGGCAAAAATCCGGCTACGACGATCTGGCCATGGAGTGGTGGGCCGAAACCTGCCATGCCGTTATTCTCTGATATGTATCACAAGAAGGGGGCTGTCATTTCTGCGGTCGATCTTCTCTTCGGCATTGCAAAATGTGCCGGTATGGAAGTCATAACAGTTCCGGGCGCAACCGGATACCTCGATACCAACTTCCTTGGTAAGGCAAAGGCGGCAGTCGATGCGGTCAAAGGCGATGTTGACTTTGTGTATATGCATGTCGAGGCGACGGATGAAGCCGGTCACCTTGGAAGCATTGAGGAGAAGGTTCGGGCAATCGAGAATCTCGACACGGCAGTCGGATACATCCTCGATAATTTCGACGGCTGTGTCATGCTGATGCCCGACCACCCGACGCCGGTTGCAAAGAAGACCCACACCCATGAACCGGTTCCGTTCGCGGTCCGCGGTCTGGATAAACCTGACGGCGTAACCGTGTACACGGAAAAAGATGTTCGCGAGAATGGGGCATACGGTCTCATTAACGCGGGCGACCTTCTGAAAATGGTGTTTTCCGAGTAAGATGATGAGGGACGAAGTTACAAAATTCATTCGGGATTTTGTGACGGCTGCCCCCTGCATACGTGAACCGCTCGTCGGGTTTGCCGACTGCGATTCGCCGATGATGACACATCTGGCGAAGGTTGTGATGCCGGGACATGAGATGCCGGGCGATATTCTTTCTGAACCAAAGATTATCATCTCCTATTTTTTACCGTTTAATAAAGAGGTCGCCCTGTCGAATGTTTCCGGGAGGTATGCCTCTGAAAAATGGGCTGCATGTTATGGAGAAACAAACCGGCTGATTGCCTCTTTGAACGATGCTCTGGTGGAATATGTTCATGAATCGGGATTCCGGGCAGCGTATTCAACGAGGATGAAGCATTTTGACAAAGATGTTCTGATGAGCTGCTGGTCCGAGAGGCATATCGCCGAAATTGCGGGTCTGGGCAGGTTCGGGCTGAATAATCTGCTGATTACCCGTGCCGGTTCATGCGGGCGGTTCGGCTCGGTCGTAACCGATCTCCC
>DATESH010000090.1:0-11043 GCA_035270965.1 Methanocorpusculum sp. | reverse complement strand
ATAGCAGGTGGGGCTGCTATCGTATTGAATTATGACACTCTTGCATCGTTTCTTCCTCCATCCCAAGAGAACAATTCTTCAGGGTCCGGTGATGACCCAACCTATGTACCTACTGATACATCAACACCTGGTGTAACGATGACGACAACACCTGCTTCAACGCAAGTACCTGATCCTGATTCACCACAGATAGGAACATCTGCTCCGACAGAAACATCAACACCAACCGTGACCCAGACAGTAACACCAACCGTGACTCAGACGGTAACACCAACTGTGACTCAGACAGTAACACCAACTGTGACTCAGACGGTAACACCAACTGTGACCCAGACATCATCATCCGGAACATCACCAACTCCGGTAGTGACGGCAACTCCTTTACCCGGGGTTGAAGCGATCAGTGGCACCTGGATTGGTCAAAAGAATGATTTTTTAGTTTCGTATGATCTGAAGCTGGTATGTAATGAGGATGGGACAGCACAACTTAGCGGTACCATTAGCGGTGCGGGTATAAGTAAAACCGTCAATGCAGACCTGATATGGGAATATGTTAGTGGGAACCATTATCTTGGAAAGAATGGCGATGACTCGCTTGATATCTATGTGAATGACAACACTATGGATATGGAAGTCAATCCAAAAAAGCTGGGTGTTGCAGATTATGATATTAATTATCCTATCAGGCTGCAGCGTTCAAGTCTTTAACTCTCTCCTATTTTTTTGCTTTATTATAACAAAAAAAGTAAACCAACATATTTCCATCTTAGAAATCTGATAATCATTATCCTCATTAAATAAAGTCCATAGTATCAGATTGTGTCTGCTCTGTGCTGCAGGTGATAATGTTGGATTACATTACAAAGGTAGTGCTTCATCTTTTACCACATCCCGCCAGGGCAGATTCCCGACTCACATACAATCCCGCGCCTGGTCAGGGACCTTATTACAAGGACGTAACCAGGAAGTATCCTGGCAATAACTGGTGTAAAGGAGCACACGGTAAAAAATCTGCAACCCTTGTCATGAACGAGGGGTTTTTCTCTTTACTCTTATAATTACTCCATCTGATTGGAGTATTTTCCTTAATCAGGTTATCCCCGATGAACTCACAAAATCTTAACCATTTTCATCAGAGTTATTTTCCCGTGCAATTCGGATATTGGTCTTTTAAATATCTGGCGCATTCCCGATACACGGGCATTATATCCTTTATGGCATAATCCGGATTATGAGAAAATAGCAAACTCTCCTGTTTTATTTAATCGTTGACTCTATACCAGTTGCATATCTTACGGAAAAATCCCTGTTGTCCTATTTTTGAACATGGCGCACAGCATGTCTGCCTCATTTGTAATCCTGCGGGTCGGAGATTATCTTCATGGAATCATTTTGGCGATAGAATGCCTGGGATACAATTGTATTCTTAACACCTGATTTTGAAGAATTTATTCCCCCTCACTCAGTGTCCACAAAAAATGTATTTATATACTATTTTTTATCACTGTTTTAACAAACAATTGTTAATTATAAACATGAACAAAACTATTTTCATCTATGAACGCTGATAGAGAACATGTATGAAACCAATCTTTATTGTGTTTGTGTGTATACTATGCGTTGCAGGCGGGGCTGCTGTCGCAATAAATTACACTCCCTTACTGAACCTTAATTCAGACCCGGGGAATCTGACGAACGATGGACTACCTGTGCCGGCTGAGACCTCATCTCCCAATTCGCTGGAAACCTCAGTACTCAATCCAACGCAAACCTCAACCTCCTCTGGATTCTCTTTGACGGGATCGTCATCATCTGCTTCGACGAGTACACCTGTTCCATTGGCAACCGTCTTGCCCGAAGAGACTGATATGATTATCGGCACATGGTCTGGTTCCCGTCTTGTTGATTTTTCACCAATTATGACAGTCTCGACTAATTATCAGGCCGTTTTTAATGAAGATAACTCGGGCGTTGCAACAATGACTGTCAACATTTCCGATGTCAGCATTTCCGGCGTTGATTTATCCAGTGTCACCCTTTCCGACCTGTCTGCCCTTTCCGGTGTTGATTTATCCAATGTGACTATTTCAGATATTTCTGCCCTTTCCGGAGTCGATTTATCCAGTGTCACCATATCAGATCTTTCTGCCCTATCCGGTGTTGATTTATCCAATGTGACTATTTCCGACCTGTCTGCTCTATCCGGTGTTGATTTATCTGTCACTATTTCAGCCATATCTAGCCGTTTTGGAATCGATCTTTCCGGTGTCGACCTGTCCGGAGTTACTCTTTCCGACCTTTCTGTAATGCTTGGTATCGATCTTTCCAGAGTAAGCCTTTCCGACCTCTCTGTAATGCTTGGTATCGACCTTTCCAGAGTAAGCCTTTCTGACATTTCTGTAATGCTTGGTGTCGACCTTTTCAACATTCCTCTCTCTAGCTTTTATGGTTTCGCCCTTTCCGGAGCAGAGCAGCCTCTATCCCGGGAATTCACCTGGTCGTATGTTGATTCTAACCAGTATTGTGGAAATTATGGATCCAATGTACGTATACCCCTCGTCATTAACGGAGACACTCTCACTATGACAATCAATCCTTATGATATGGGACTCACCGGCAATTCGTTCCTGGACATGGACCTGGATGTTGAACTTGAAAAAGTTTAACACCTTTTTTTACACTGATTTATGTGCGGCATTCTCTATCTTTATTATTCAGAATATACTCCTGCCGTAACTTTTTTTGATTTGCATTACCCGCTATAATAGTCAACTATACTATTATAATCGTAAATGGAGATGCCTCTTCTGCGATGGTCACTCCTTATAAATTGCGACCCGCCATCAAATCATTCCCTAACATGGATGTTACCTTTCAGGTTCACTAAGTGTAACACTATTTTTTACGCGGGTTATTTATCCCCGGCATTACAAATATTGAACATTCAAATATCGGGCACTATTCATGACACACGAACAAAAAAATATCCTCTCTGTAAGGGATATGGAACGTGAAGAAATCGACAGACTCCTCTGTTCCGCTGCCGCATTTGATCGTGGTAATTTCACTGGTCACGAACTGGACGGCAAAATTCTCGCCGTCCTCTTTTTTGAACCAAGTACCAGGACCCGCATGTCTTTCTCTTCTGCAATGATGCGCCTCGGCGGAAAAATTCTCAATCTGGGTTCTGTTGAAGCAACCTCTATCACGAAAGGGGAAACATTATCTGACACCATCCGGGTCATTTCAGGCTATGTCGACGCAATTGTTCTGCGCCACCCGAAAGAGGGTGCCGCGCGTCTTGCAAGCGAAGTTGCATCCGTGCCGGTCATCAACGGCGGTGATGGAGCAGGTCAGCACCCGTCCCAGACCTTACTCGATTTATTTACCATCCGCGAATCCATGCCGATTGAAAACATCGACGTGGGAATGCAGGGCGACCTCCGGTACGGACGAACCGTTCACTCTCTTGCCTTCGCTCTTTCTAAATATAATAATGTGCGTCTCCACGCAATCGCTCCGGACGGACTTGATTTCCCAAGCCACATCAAGGAAGATCTCCGCGATGCCGGGGTTGAACTCATCGTCCATGACAGCATCGAAGATGCTTTGCCCGAACTCGATGTTCTGTATGTAACCCGCCTTCAGCGCGAACGTTTCCCTGATCCGGTTGCCTTCGCAAACTATGCGTTAACATACCGTATTACACCCGCCCTCCTCGAACATGCCAAACCCGGCATGATAGTACTCCACCCGCTTCCCCGTGTGGATGAAATCGATCCGGCTGTCGATGCGCTCCCCTGTGCGAAATACTTTGAGCAGGCACATAACGGTGTTCCCGTCAGAATGGCAATGTTAAATGAGGTGATGAACTAATGGTCAGAACAATTTCAGAAGGAATTGTCATCTCCCGCATTAAAAACGGCACCGTAATCGATCACATTACCCCGGGCGAGGGTCTCACCGTAATACGGATTCTGGGAATCGAGGATGGGACAAACGTCACCTTCACTGTCGCTTCAAACGTGATTGGTTCCCGCGGCGGAAGAAAGGACATGGTCAAAATTGAAAACCGCGAACTCCTAAAAGATGAAGTAGATAAAATCGCTCTGGTTGCTCCTGATGCAAAAATCAGTATCATCCGGGATTTCCGAGTCTCAGTCAAAAAATCGGTAGAGGTTCCAAAGGAAATCATCGGGGTAATCAAATGCCCGAACTCGAACTGTATTACCAATACCAAAGAGCCGGTGCTGAGCAGATTTGTCGTGCACCCGAGAGGATTTCGCTGTCAATACTGTGATTCCATCATCTCACGCGAGATGGACATCGGAGACTACATCTGAAAATTTTTTTTCGTTCCAGAGACGAATCATCTCTTCTATTACCGGAAGCGGGGCAGATGTCTTTAGACCTGTTGCACAGAAATGTGTGCGGGTCGTGTAGTATCCTGCTTCATTCAGGCTATCAATCAGCTCCTCCATTTTTGGCGGGGAGACCTTCATACTTCGGGAAATGAAATGGTAATCATAGTATGTGCAGGTTTCCGGTTCTTCCAGCAGGAACGAGATCATTTTATCCATCTGTTTTTTTGTCCCGAACTCCATCTCAGGCAGCATACTCTGAAGATCTGTGAGAATCTCCTTATCCTGCAGAGGTCCCATCCAGAGAGGGCCGATAGGTTCGGTCTCTGCACCGCAAATCGGGCAGACCTGGGATTTTGGTAAAAGACTCCCTTTCTGCTCGGCACGATACATGCATTTCGTACACTGCATAACAAATCCTATTTGAGCCATCGTCTCTTCAGCGGCTGTGACTTTGCCAAGGACCCTTACGTGAGAACGGAAATAATGAGACTTTGCAAAGCTCAGAATCGGGGCCATACCCCGGTCATATTTGACAAGTTCCCGGGCCATCGCTCCCATCATGATGCGGAGTCCTACTTCTGCATGATACTCGGTGTTTTTTGGTGTCGCAAAATATCTGCGGCAGCCTGCGTTGAAATGAGCTCCGCAAAGAGGGGCGGTATCCGTTGCCGTAACAAATAAATAATGCTTAGCTGCTCTGGATGCTGCATCCAGAAAAGGGATAGGGGTTCCAAACGGATCGAGATCGATTGCGTCAAACCGTGATGAGCACATCAGACGGTTAGCATCGTCACAGGTAACGGTAATGTTCCCGCCGAGTTTTTCTGCATTTTCTTTGATGATTCTGACAGCCCTTTCATCACGGTCGTTAATCGTGACCGGAATACCCGCTTCATTAGAAATTCGAAGTCCGCGGACCCCGGTCGCCGCCATCGAGTCAAGATAATCTTCCGGCTGAATGCATTTCGCCAGCAGCACAGTCATGTCACGGTTGAACTCCATTCTGGTGTTATAGAACACCGGTGCAGATCCTGGCGGGAACTGTGTTGTTTCGTCCTGAACAGGAGCGGTAAAAGTTGTGCTCCCTTCGGTAATTTCCCTGCATTCCATAATAAATCCCCAAAGTGTAAACGGACATGTAGGGATTCGAACCCTAGATATTCAGCTTAGGAGGCTGATGCCATATCCTGGCTTGGCTACATGTCCCCAGATACCTAAACATATTTGCAGTGAAGGGGGATATCTTTTTCGACAAAGCACTCCCACCAATAAGATACATGAGTCTTTCCGGCTATGTGAAAATCATCCGTCCGGTGAATGCCGGAGTCTCCGGGATTACTGCAGGCATTGCCTACTTTATTGCAGGCGGCACAAATCCGTTTTTTGCAGTTTTGCTGTTATTCATTGTCCTTGTGATATGCGGAGCCGGAAACGTGCTCAACGACTACTTCGATTTGGAAATCGATAAAGTGAACAGACCGGACCGCCCGATCCCGTCAGGTCAGGTCTCCCCAAAAAAAGCTCTTTTCTGGGCATTCACGCTTTTTGGAGCTGGTATTCTTGCCGCCTGTTTCACCAATCTCTGGTGTCTGGGTATTGCTCTTATCAATACCATTATCCTGATAATCTATGCCGCGAAATTCAAAGGAATCCCGCTGCTGGGCAATTTATGCGTAGCATATCTTTCGGGAAGTATATTCCTCTTTGGTGGATTATTAGTGGGCCCTGAGTCGTTCCTTGTCATGTTCCCGCTCTTTGCCATCACATTCTTTGGAACGCTCGCCCGCGAACTTCTGAAGGATGCCGAGGATATTGAAGGAGACAAAGCAGGAGGTGCACGCACTCTTCCAATGAAAATCGGCGTTTCGCGGACTGCTGTTCTCGCGGTGATTTTTATAGTATGTGCGATACTCGCAAGCTTCGTTCCCTACTTTACCTGGGGCCCTCTCTATCTGATTATGATTTCTGTTGTAGATGTGTTTATCTTCCTGGTTACCGTCAAATCGCTTGCATTCAAAAGTTCAGGCGAACTCGCTGCTTCGAAGTGCACAACATATCTTAAGTACGGCATGTTTGCGGCCATTTTCGTTTTTTTGCTGGTGTACCTTGTTACAAGCTTCCTGTAAAGGGCACTATTATTCATAACCTATTAATATATTCGAAGTAGATAGGATTAGTAATATACATGGGGTAACATGAAAGTATTCGTAAAAGATAATCTGCATATGGCAGAAGCAGGTTCATATTTTCGTGACTCTGTAAAAATAGAGGGTGATTTTCTTGTTCCCCCCAGAACCCATTTCTGGCGGGATCTTGTCGTCACCGGCAAACTTTTTCTTGGTCCCGAGTCACATGTCGCCGGGAATGTTATATGTAATGGAGCGGTAATCTGTCATGACGCAGTCATTGATGGGGAACTTGATTCCGGTTTGGAACCGCTGACGGTCTGCGATAATGCGAAGATCCGTGTCATCAAATCAGAAGGTGATATTCTCCTTCGCCCAGATATAGTCTCTTCCGAGGTCAGCGGAGTCAATATTCTGGTTATCGGAAAAATACAGTGCGGGAAACTGATGGGGAAGAATACCCGCGTAATAACCAATTAACATTACTTTTTTAATCGTGCTGACAATTATTATATATGGCAGATGTTATTTTAATTTCCGGAAGCCCGCGGGCGAAAGGAAATACCGAATATGCACTTAATGTGTGCAAGGATGCGATTGAAAAGAGAGGTCTTACTGCAAAAATAATCTCTCTTCGCGGCAAACCGATTCAGGGCTGTATTGCGTGCGGTGAATGTGCGAAAAACGGGAAATGTTCCCTTAATGACGGATTGAACGATATGCTGGACGATATCAGGGAAGCAGACGGTTTTATCATCGGAGCTCCGGTGTATTTCGGGACGGCACGCGGAGATGTGATGAATCTGATGCAGCGTCTTTCGATGGTTGCCCGTGCAAACGGAAACTGGCTTTCGGGGAAGGTCGGCGGTCCGGTTGTAGTGGCACGCCGTGCCGGTGTGATGTCAACACTGCAGGAGATGCTTATGGCATTTTTCATCTCGGATATGATTGTCTGCGGGTCGTCATACTGGAATATCGCGTATGGTCAGGCTCCGGGTGATGTGGCAAACGATAAGGAAGGGATTGCTACGCTCGATAAGTTCGGAGATAATGTTGCAAAGTTAATCCTGCAGCTGAGAAAATAATCTCCGAAAATATTTTTTTTTCATTTGGGTGGATATATATTTTATCGAACCCGCCCCCTTCCCGAAACTGCCTTTCCTGTATGAAAAAATATGTCAGTTCCTATTTTCGCCCAATCGTTAAAAAGAGGTGTGATTATGTGGAGTGACGTGCAATATACATACATTATGACGCTCGGCACAGATATTGCAAAAACACTTTCCGAGGTGGTGGATAAAGATATCCGGATTATGCATGTTTGCGGCACCCATGAGGCGGCGATTGCAAAATACGGTATTCGTTCTGTTCTCCCCCCGCAGATGAAGATTGTAATGGGACCGGGATGTCCGGTGTGTATCACTCCTCAGGGAGAAATCGATGCTGCCTGTGAACTTGCACTCAAAGGCTGTATTGTATGTACCTATGGGGACCTTCTCCGTGTGCCGGGCTCGAAGACCTCGCTTGAACATGTTGACGGGGATGTTCGAATCGTTCAGGGCGTGACAAAGGCTGTGGAAATCGCCCGCCAGAATCCGGACAAGGAGGTCGCGTTCATCTCGGTCGGATTTGAAACGACCGTTCCAACCGTGGCCGCCACGCTTCTGACACAACCGCCGGAGAATTTCAGCATTCTTGTCTCGCACCGTGTTGTCCCGCCGGCAATGGAGTGGCTTATGGCCCAGGGCGAAGCAGCCTTGGACGGGTTCCTTCTTCCGGGTCATGTCTGTGCGGTGATGGGATACCATGAGTATGAACAGTTCAAGGTCCCGCAGGTGGTCGCCGGATTCGAGCCTGAGGATATTCTTCTGGCTTTACTGATGATTGCACGGCAGGTGGAGAATGGCGAGGCAAAGGTCGAGAATGCCTATCCGCGTGTGGTGACCCGTGAAGGAAATGTGAAGGCACAGAAACTGATAACAGATGTGTTCACGCCGGTTGATGTCGAGTGGCGCGGGTTCCCGGTCATTCCAAAATCCGGTCTTGCCTTAAAGCCGGAGTTTGAACAGTACGATGCCCAGAAAAAGTTCGATCTGGTCTATGAAAAAGTCACGAAGATGGATGGATGTATCTGTGATAAAGTTCTTCGCGGTATGGCCGACCCTTCGGACTGCAAACTTTTCGGCAAAGCCTGCACGCCGCGTGTTCCGGTCGGACCATGTATGGTATCCCATGAAGGGGCATGCCGTATCTGGTATCAGTATCAGCAGAGAAAATAATCCCACCTCCTTTTAACGAGGATTAAAATACTGTCACGTTCAATATACTAAGGCGTTAAAATAATGCATTTGCATCGATAGGGTAGTCAGGATATCCTATGGGCCTCCGGAGCCTATGACTCGGGTTCAAATCCCGACCGGTGCGTAGTTTTTATATTTTCAATCTGTTTTTGTATCATTTTCCGTTCTCAATATCTCTATTCCGACTGAAATACTCAATTCGTAAATAAAAAAAAGTGATGATATTCTGCTCTTATCACGTAGGGAAACAGTGCAGCACAACCCGCTATGATTCCGGTGAACGGTACTGTTGAGGCCGGTTTAATCTGTAATGTTTTCCTCAATGAACTCTTTGCGTTTCACAATCTGATTCCTGTAGCATCCAAGTTCTTTCAATATAGTTACAGCTTTCAACTCCTTCACCGCGTCCTTCCATCCGTTTCCTGTTTCAATATCAATGAAAAAGATATATCTGCCGATGCCTTCTTTGGATGGTCTTGACTCGATTCTGGTGAGATTGATTCCTCTGCGTGCAAATACTCCCAGAATTCCGTATAAGAGACCGGGTTGATTCTCTTTTGGCAGAATCACTATGCTGCATTTTTCCGGATTTGCCGGGGTCACTCCTCCTGCGGAGATTTCAAGGAATCTTGTGGTATTGTTTCCTGAGTTCTGGATGTCTTTTTGCAGTATCGGCAGATTATACAGCTTAGCCGCGCTTTCTGTTGTCACGGCTGCGGATTTTCCGGTCGATGCCGCATGTTTTGCACTTTGTGCGTTACTGCTCGTGTGAATAAGTTCCGCATTCTTCAGGCTTCTTAGAAAGACACTGCATTGTTCATGTGTCTGGGGATGGAGATAGACAACCGAAATTTCATCCGGGTCATATCCTGATACGAAAAAATGTCTGATTGGCAGGTAGTATTCGGCGGTAATGGTGCATTCTGTCTCCAGAAGACCATCCAGTGTTTCTCCAACTCCGCCCGCTTCGCTGTTTTCCACCGGTACGATCCCCCGGATATGGTGTGCCGATACTGCCGAGAATACTTCCCGTATTGTTGGAAAAAGAAGGATTTCCTCTCCTTCTTCTTTGATTAATCCGGCAAGTTCACAGGAAAATGTACCTTTCGGTCCCAGTGCTGCGAGTGTCATTCCCCACTTACTCCCCGTTTAGGAGAATCTCTATTGCCTCTTCTGCTGTTCTTCTTTCATGTACGATCATGGCAGCCGCCCGCACAAATTTGTCAGGATACTGGTACTGGAAGGCATTTCTTCCAATAGAGACGCCTGCTGCGCCTCCCTGCATTGCACCTTCAATCAGCAGCATGGTCGAAAGGGCGTCCATTTTTGATCCGCCGGCGATAACGACCGGCACATGACATCCCTCGGTCACTTCTCGGAATGAATCGGGATCCCCGGTGTAAACTGTTTTTACGATGTCGGCACCAAGTTCTGAACCTACGCGTGCGGCGAGTTTGACTGATTCTGTCAGATTCGCCGGGTTGATGTTCTTCCCTCTCGGGTACATCATCGCGAGGAGGGGCATGCCCCATTCGATGCATTCGATTGCGACATGACCCAGGTCGGCAAGCATGTTCGCCTCATTTTCGGCGCCGATGTTGACATGCATGGACACACCATCAGCACCCATTTTGAGTGCAGTCTGTACACTGTTGACAAGCACTTTGTTGTTCGGGTCGGGTCCGAGATCCGTGCTTGCGGATAGATGCAGAATCAGTCCGATGTCCGGTCCGCCTTTTCTGTGACCGTGGAGAGCAAGTCCCATATGTCCTATTACGGCATTTGCTCCGCCTTTTGCTACAAGATCAACGGTTCTTTCGAGATCGATTAACCCGGGAATGGGGCCGCTTGATACGCCGTGATCCATCGGGACGATAACGGTTGTTCCTGTGTCACGGTTCATGATTCTCTGGAGTCTGATTTCTTTTCCTCTCATGTTTGTTTCCTTCTTCGGTGATTTTTCTGAAAATTGCCTGGCTTTCGCTGCACCAGAAAAAAGTTCCCGACAAGATGGTTAGTGGTTTTATGGAAATTCAATCTGGTGCAGCAAACTTACTGTCTAAACCAGAACTGAAAACTAAAGCTGCTAAAAACGGCAAAAGTGGCTGATAATGTGCTCGGTACAGAGCATCTGCTCGGAGCGTTACAACGCATTTCCGGGAGGGACTCCTTGCACATGATATATTAATTTCTGTTATAGGTAATAAAACCATGTGCCGCTAAAAAAATGGCGGGTCAGTTCTTTTTGAACTG
>DATESH010000089.1:0-8098 GCA_035270965.1 Methanocorpusculum sp. | reverse complement strand
GGGTCACGGTTAGACGGGCGGACGGCAAACACGTTTTCCATATCCCCTGCGGTCCGGACGGATGGATTCGGCAGGGAACCAGACCAGAATTTTTTCATAGCATATTTTTGGGTGTTATGCTATAAGGATATGATTGTCTGGAGGATCAAAGGGACATACTATAATTAAGAAGAAACAATAGCATATCTATGCAGATTGCAATAACCCGTCTCACAGAAAAAGGTAAATCCGATTCTGAATTATGCGGGAAGTATGGTCATACCGCAAAAATCGTATCCCCGCTTTCAGCCGAGCTTCGTCCGAGTCTTGTACAGACTTTTGTTATTGCCGCAAATGACGGGGAGTTTGATGCAATTTTTTTCACGAGTGCCTATCCTGCAAAACATATAGCGATGTTTTTGGACCGGTGTATTACAAAAAAATGCCGGGTAATCGCTATTGGTCCGCAGACTGCAAAGATTCTGCATGATGATGGCATTGAGGCGGAGGTTCTCCCCTCATTTTATTCGCGGGATTTCGTGCCTTATCTCGGGGAATGGATCAAGGGTAAACGGATCGGGATTCCAAGAGCGGATGTGCCGAATCCTAATCTTATCAATGCAATAGAAAATGCGGGCGGTCTGGTTTATGAATACCGGTGTTACGGGCTTGTCCCAACAGGCGAGTTCCTTAATCTCGATGGTTCGGATGTTGTTCTTTTCACGAGCGCAAATTCGTTTTCGGAGGCCCGCCTGCCTGACCTGTCAGGTATCACGCCTGTGGCAATTGGAGAAATTACTGCGGAGAGAATGAAAGCCGGAGGCGTCACGCCGGTGGTTGTTGGTGACGGGTCGCTTGAGGGGACGCTTGCCGCTTTGAATGCATATTTGAAAATAAAATAGAAGATACTCTGTTTTTTTCATCTATTTTATTATACACCATTTTTCAATATGGGATTTTCCGGGCTTCAGCCCCGGTTCTTATTATAAAAAAGAATTTAAAAAAACACTATTTTTCTAAAACAATTCTTAAAAAAATGATATGCATCGACCGGGACTCGAACCCGAGTTTAGGCGTTGGCAACGCCTAGTGATAACCACTACACTATCGATGCTTATAAGACCAGAACCCGCGGGCCTGACTGTGCATAAGTGCTCTATTCTGTTAGATAAATTCATATAAAAAGATTCCTACAAGACGAGCCAGTCCCAGGTTCCGGTAATCAGGCAGCAAACGAGGAATCCGATGATGGCACATCCATTTATCAGTGGAAGACCTGGTTGGGGTTTTCCGGTATTTACCGGGACCATCAGAATCATAAAACCGGTAATACCTCCAATAATGGCACCTAATGCTGGTAAAGAGAGACCTAATACCGATAATACCCCCTCGCCCCCGGCATACACCTGGGCAGAAACTACGAGGATTGCGGGCATAATCATATCGCCCATCCCGATCATATACGCGCCGCGTTCCCTGCCTGGTTGCTGGATGTCGAACCCGTTCTTTCTATACGAATACCCTTTTGTCTTCGGCACGAGGAGCATGATCGGCATCTTCTGGCGAAGAACACCATCTGCAAGTGTGAGCATATGCTTCGACCGCTTCACTGCAATAAAATCATATATCATTAAGAGAATGAGCAGAATCAGAACCGGAATGATTGAGAGCGAAACCCCGAAGATTACCGCACAGCCTGCCGATATAATGACTCCCGCAATATCAATAATATACCATTCGGGATATATCCATAGCAGAAATATTACCATGAGCCCGCATATGACTCCGATGATATCGGTCTGGATACCTAGGTCAAACGGATAAAGAAGAGCTATAACAACATAGTAAATCACTGATGCAAGACAGAGTGCAATAATGATACTGATAACTTTCTGTGCCTTCTTTTTAATGAGAATCAACAATAATGCGGTAAATACCAGCATAATAAAAATGAACGCAAATGCATTCAGAATAGAATCAGGATTCTCGAATGCGCCAAGCCCGACTTCCATAATCGGATTTATTAAAAAAACAGCGAGCAGGCTGATAACTGTCATCATTATTATCAGGCCGGCATAAGGTACGGCTGAACGCAGAGTAAGTGTGCTCATGTATAGTTAATTTAATATTAACCCTCACCTTAGTTAAACTATGAATGTTCGCGACATCATTCCGGAGATACTTTTGATACTTTTGATGGCAGTATCTGCAATCGTGGTTGTTAGCAGATTATGGCAGGATGCCATCATTTCAGTTGGGATTCTGCTTCTGATTCTTGCATTTGGGGGGCTTATCCTGCAGTTGTTAGTTCGTCTCCGCCGTCTGGAGGAGGCATCAGTGCAGCGTGAGCGCATTCTTAAAGGAAACCTGGAAGATCTGGGAAGACAACTCCTCGCAAAACAGGATCAGACATCCAAGACCGTCATCGAAACGGTTGATAGTATCAAGATGCGGATGTATCGTTAGATGGGTGTTGCCCTTCGGCCGCTTCTTGCGGATTATAAGGAGTCTCCCGGGTGGGAGGGTCTTGGCGGCGTTGCGGCGATTGATGCGTTTAACGCTCTCTACCAGTTTCTTTCAGGGATACGCCAGTCGGATGGGGCTCCGCTTATGGACAGCGAGGGAAGGGTTACGTCCCATCTGAGCGGTCTTCTGTTCCGGACAGCGAATCTGATCGAGAAAAATATCACTCCTGTTTATGTTTTTGACGGAAAACCGCCGGCATTTAAGGCGTCGACTCTTTCAAAGCGCCGGGAAGTCCGCGCATTTGCGAAGGAGTCCTGGGAGAATGCTCTGAAAGAGGGGGATACCGAAAGCGCCAGAAAATATGCGATGGCATCCTCGAAGGTGGACGCATATATTATTGAATCCGGAAAAGAGCTCTTATCCGCTCTCGGCATAGCCTGTATTGAGGCACCCGAGGAGGGAGAAGCCCAGTCCTCGTATATGGCGCAGAGGGGTGATGTCACGTATGCCGTTTCGCAGGATTATGATTCGCTTCTTTTCGGAGCGCCCGATCTTGTCCGGAATGTAACCATCTCAGGAAAGAAAAGAATCCGCGGTAAAGTAATCTCCATATTTCCGGAGCGTCTGCGGCTTGATGTGGTTTTGAAGGGTTTGTCGGTAACGCGGGAGGAGCTGGTTCAGATCGCTCTCCTGATCGGGACGGATTATAACAGCGGCGTGTCAGGTGTCGGACCAAAGACCGCTGTGAAAATAGTGTCCGAGGGTAAGTTCTATGAGAAAATCAGTGAGTCGGATAATGCAGCCGAGCCGGATGAGCTGATAGATTATTTCCTGAACCCCCCCGTCAACACATCCTATAAGATTGTCAACAGGTCGCCCGATCATGACAAGGTTATTGAGATGTTGTGTGAGGTGCATGGTTTCTCTTTGGACCGCGTCGAGGTCGGACTGGAACGGTTCGGTGCGAAAAAAGGTCAGTCCACGCTTGATTCATGGTTTTAAAATTACTCTAATAAAAGTATGAGTGACAAATCATAAAAAATATTATTTTCTCCCGCCGACGATAACGACCGTCTTCTCCGTCATCTTCGCAAAGATGCCGTTCTCCAGAACACCTGGAATTTCACTTATTGCAGATTCCAGGGCCTCCGGATTTTCCACTATTCCAAATGAACAGTCAAAGATATAGTTCCCGTTATCTGAGATAACCGGACCATCTTTCTTCACACCATTTCTCATAACCGGATTTCCGCCAAGGTCTTTCAGTTTCTTACAGACACTTCCGTAAGCAAACGGCAGAATCTCAATCGGTACTGCCGCATCCAGTTCTTCGACCTCTTTTGCCGAATCAATTACCACCACAAACTGCTTTGCAGAACTTGCAACAATCTTCTCCCTCAGAAGGGCTGCCCCTCTTCCCTTAATCATCTGTTTTGAAGGAGTAACCTGATCTGCCCCGTCGATAGCGAAATCCAGTATTGGATGAAGTGAAAGGGTCGTCAGAGGAATTCCATATTCTTCGGCACGCATTTCCGTCTGATTGGATGTGGGAACACCATAAATCTTCAGATTTTTTGATTTAATCCGCTCGCCAAGACGTTCCATTGCGAAAAAAACCGTAGACCCTGTTCCAAGTCCGATAACCATACCATCTTTAACCATATCTGCCGCACGGTACCCGGCATTCTTCTTTGCTTCAACGACAGCATCGCTCATGAACACAAATAGGAATGGTATCCTAATAATCCCTCTCTTTGGGTAAGATTGATATGAAGGGTTTATACCACTAAAAACCGTCATAATATTTATGGAAAATAGCCTTCCGTCAGGGAAAGCCCTGATACTCATACTTATCGCGGCATCTCTTTCCTCTTTCATGTCCTCCCTTGACGGGACGATCGTAAATATTGCTCTGCCAAGCATTGCGGAAGGGTTTAACCTGACAACCTCCTCCGTTGCCTGGGTCAGCACCATATATTTCCTCGTCATAGCGGGATCATTACTGATTGTAGGTAAACTCACCGATCTTCTCGGTCTCAGAAAAATGTTCATCACGGGATTTACTATCTTCGTTATTGGATCATTTTCCTGTGGATTTTTCCCGGAATTATTGGATTCATTTAAAATCCTTATCCTCGCCAGAATTGTACAGGCACTCGGCGGAGTTCTGATGATGGTTGTTGCACCCGCTATGTTATCCGCCTTTATGCCGGGGGCCAGGCGAGCAAAAGGTATGTCTCTTGTTGTTCTTTTTGCAGCCGTCGGAATGGCACTGGGTCCAACACTCGGTGGTTTTCTTACCGAATATCTCTCATGGAATTGGATATTCTATATCAACATACCTGTCGGCATAATCGGGATCATTCTCGGATTTTTCGTGATTCCATGTAACGAGCCAAATCCAGACGCCCTCAAAGGATTTGATACCTCTGGTGCAGTCCTTGTCTTTGTTGGACTTGCAGCCCTTCTCTTCGCCTTTTCAGAAGGTTTCTCAATGGGCTGGACCTCTCTTCCGCTTATCATCTCAATAATTCTTGCCGTGCTTTGTCTTGGCGGATTTGTATGGAGAGAACACCATTACGATAAACCATTAATCGACTTCGGGCTGTTTAAGAGCCGGTCATTTATAATCCTGAATATTATTCTTGCACTCCTGTACTTCACTTTTGCCGGAGCAAACTACATGCTTCCATTTTATCTCGAGTATGTGCAGGGTCTCACAACCTCAGGCGCAGGACTTATCCTTACGAGTTTATCCCTCGGAATGATGATTACCGGAGTAATCTCCGGATTCATCTATGCAAAACTGATTGGAAAAATCAGGTATCTGATTATGAGCGGAGTTGTTTTGATTGGTGTCGGATACTTCTTTCTCTCACACCTTAGTCCGGTGACAGGAATCGGCGTTATAATAATAGCCCTTACATTAATTGGTTTTGGACTGGGACTAACCACGGTACCTCTATCTACACTGATTATGGGGATGGTGCCGGCATTCAAACAGGGTATGGTTTCGAGTATCACCAGTCTTGAACGGTATGCCCCGATGACTATCGGAGTTGCAGTTTACAACTTGATTCTTATTGTTGGTATTGTGACTATTACAAAACATTCCGGAATTACCGAAATTCCCGCTTCAGATATCGCAGCCAAAATCCTTTCTCTTGGTTTTGATCTGGCATTTATGGTCTCGGTAATACTTGCTATTGTGGTTTTAATTCTCTGCTTCTTTATCAAAGAGGAAAGAGAACCGGTAAAATAATATTTTTTTTTCAAACAGATATTTATAGTTGCAAATGCAACTAAACTGTGTTGACTCAGCAACCAGTTTCTTACGGGGTCATCGGTCATAATATTATAGCCGTTGACAAGTACTTCCGGATATACCTGAAAAATTCCCTCAAAATCTACGGCATGAATGTAGCGGAGGGGATGGTTCTTCTTGCACTTTCCGAACACGATGGTCTGACAGAAGATCAAATTTTTGACAATATCCATGAAAATACGCAGGGAATAACCCAGGAACAGCTGGTAAACGAACTGCATTATGACAAAAGCGTCATGACACGGACTATGCAGTCACTAGAAGGTAAAGGGTATGTTACCCGGTTTGATAATTCGAAAGACAGCAGGTCATTTATTTTCAATCTGACTGAAAGCGGTTCAGCGTTCAAGACTACCCTTACAGGCATCATGATGGAATGGACCAACACGGTTTTAGACGGATTTGATGTTACGGAACTCGCCCTGATGAGCGGGTTGCTTAACCGGCTTGAAAATAATGCACGGACAAAAACATTCTGAAATAGATTATGACGGATAATATGAATATTGCAAAAAAAGCCGGGAAAGGTCTTGCAGCCTACCTGACCGACTGGAAAAATCTGCTGGCACACTCCCTTCTCGGTTGTCTTCTGCTCCTAATCGCAATTATTGCACCGGTTGTCTTGTGGATGAAACTGATTCTGATTGTCTGCCTTGTAACACTTAACATTCTTCGTATGGGATGGTCAAAGGCGAGAAAGGCAAAGAAAGCTGCGTTGGCAAAAGCGGGAGAATAATTTTTGGTTATTGCCTATTCAGTATCCATGATACAACTATTTTTAAATAAACAAATGAGATAGTAACAAGGAGATGTAATCATGAAATATTCAGTAGCATATTTTTCAAGAACCGGAAACAGCCAGAGGATTGCCCGCAAAATCGCTCAAAAATTATCCATTGAGGCAGTAGAAGTAACCGACAAAATGAAGTGGAAAGGTCTTTTCGGATACCTGAGAGCAGTGAGATGTTCTAGGAACAATAAAGACTATGAAATCCTCATTCATGGAAAAATTGATTCGGATGAATATATTGTGGTAACGCCTTTGTGGGCCGGGCATATTACTCCGGCAATAAGAGAACTGCTGAAAACCATTCCGAAAAATAAAGTTCATCTGATAGTATCTTCGGGGTCAAGCACTCTTAGGGAGAGAGCAGACTACAAATCCGTAGTGGATATTATCAGTAAGAAAAAGAATGAAGATGAGAAAATAGATGCCCTGATCGCCAGTCTGTCTCCCTGATTCTCCCTTTTTTTGAAAGCCTTAACCGGTAAAGAACATTTTCAAAGCAATTACTATCATCAGAACAAAAAAAATCCGGCGGAGCCAGACGTCCGGGACACGGCAGCATACTCTTACTGCAAGGATAACCATTGGAATCGCTGTTAGAACAAGAATCACCCACATGAAAATATCGATATAGCCAACCAGATAAAATCCGTAGGCTGACAGATCAGCCCCTGCTGCAAGACCGTTTACCAGGTATGATAGAATTCCGCCAATTGTGATAAAGATAATTGCGGCAGCGGAAGTTGCAGCAGCTTTTTTCATTGAAAATTTTCCGAGAAGAACCATCATTGGAACAAGAATCGTGCCTCCGCCTACGCCTAACAGTCCTGACATAAACCCGGTGACTCCTCCGATGCCTCCTGCAAGCGGGACTGACATTCTTTCATCTTTGCCTGACGGTAGGTATGTGACCAAACGGACTGCCCCGATTACCAGCATCAGGCCGAACATAATCGTGAGTACTCTTACAGGTAGGAATGTTGCCACAGTGCCTCCGACAAAACCGGTAAACATCCCGAAAATGCCTAAGATGACCGCATCCCGCCAGATTACGTTGCCTTTTTTCGTGTGACTAAGAGCACTGGTCAGAACGGTTGGAAATGCCGCTGCAAGACTAGTCCCGAAAGCCACTAAAATTGCCACATCATCAGGGACGCCCGACTTCTGCAGAACAAAATAGATTACCGGAGCAAATATAAATCCCCCGCCGACACCCAGAAGTCCTGACATAAATCCGGCAAGAAGCCCGCCTGCAATCAGAACAAAAATGAATATCAGTTCCATACTCAGGGTATTATCTCGCAGCCGTTATATCTCGTGTGGGCAAATGCTTCCATCGAAAGCGTGCCTTCATCAAGCATTTTCTGAATACGGGGCAGGTTTTCAACCAGGGCATCATGTAAAACATGAATCGTGCCGCAGACCAGTTTATAATCATCACGCCAGGGTCTGATGATATTAGAATACAGACACCTTCCCCCGCAGAATCCATAAATATCGCAGGAAAGACAGGGTTCTCCTATCGGCACCTCGGGGAGATG
>DATESH010000088.1:0-4702 GCA_035270965.1 Methanocorpusculum sp. | reverse complement strand
CCGTGATACTATTATATAGATTAAAATTGATAAATTAATGTTTTCGATTTGAAAAAATCATTGAATCTTGAATCAATTATTAGTTTATTATAAAACTGATCTTTTCAGGGAGTTGAACTAAAATGACAAATACTGACAAATTAAACGAAATCTTTGTGAATTGCAAAGATGCCGCCTCCGCTGCTTTTAATAAAGCAAGTGACCTGGCTATCTCGTCATCTGCCGGCATTTCTGCCAGTGTCAAAGAAATGCGTGAGAAATCAGAGTTATCTATGGATACTGACAAAGATACCTCTGATTGTTCGCAGGATGGCGATTCCCCTGCGGCTGCAAAAGCCGGGGAAAGCGTACTTTCGGGAGAATTATCTGCCTGTATTCCCGCGGATGAAACGAACGCACCATCTCCGGTCACGGTCATAAAAAAGTGCATACACACTAAATTCGATGCATTCAAATCAGCTCTTCATAACAGGAAACTGCTGATAACAGCAGGGATTATGGCTCTTGTCTGGTTCCTGCTTACCCTGCTTCCGGCATTAGGGATAAATCCGATTCCGGTTCAGTTCTTTTCTTTCCTGACTTTTGCCCAGGGAGGACTGACCGGGGGAGTGCAGGGATTTATCGGCGGTCTTATCGGAAAAGGTCTGATTGCCTACTTTGCAGCTCTACTCCTGACCGGGGGGATTTCCTTTGGCGGAATCATATCAAGCATCAAATCGTTTTTCACAAAGTTTTCCGGAGGAACCTGGAATCTTGCCTCAATCTCTCCGCTGTTAATCGGGGGCGGTCTGGCTCTTTTTATCTACAATTTTCTGGCGGGAACGTCAACACTCCTGAACTGTATGGTCGGGATTGTGGCTTTTATCATCGCGGCACGTGCCCTGATGAACAAATCAGGCTGTATCTGGAACCTCTTTGGTTCCCTGTCAGCCAAACGCAGCAAAATTGATTCAGGAGTTCTTACGAAAGTAATGGCAGGATGGGCTGCAGGATTTATCCTCGGAATTGTTCTCTCCATATTCGGAGGCTACCTCTGTTATCTGATCGGGTTCATTCTCCTGGTAATCGGTGCAATTCTCATGATTGTCGTTACCAGAAAGGAAGGAGTCGCAGCATGAATCAGATGGTAAAACTCATCCTGATCATGGTCGCGTTTCTCCTTCTTTCGGGGACCGTGGCCGCAAGTTATTCGCTAACTGATACCAGTCAGTATGACTATACACTGAACAGCAAATATATCCACAGCGTTGAAGGCACTGACTATGTTGTTGAAATGCCGATAGAAATCTACAAAAAAGGAACGGATGTACTTCTGGCAACTGAAAACACTCTTCTTATTGTCAGCGACTTTGGCATGCTGAATCTTGAAACTGACCGGGTCGATGTATCCAGCCTTCCAAAGACGGTTTATTCCTACACCTATTCAATTGACGGTGAACAGGATACGCAGAAAGTTACCGGCGGTTATTACATAATATCGCAGTTCGGCATTAACCTGAAATACAAAACAGTAAATGAATTTGCCTCTTATCTGAAAACCGAACTCCAGAAATCGGTAGAAAATTCCAGTGCCAGAATTGAGTATATAGATACAACGATAAACGGTCATCGCGTTATCGGAGTGCTTGAGGTCACTGATGATACTAACTGGGCGGGCGGCGGAGCGGCTTTTGATTATCACCGGTCGAATACCTTTACCTATTACATAATCCGGGAGGATTTTTATCCGGCGGGATCGGGACTTGCCTACTTTAAACTGCACGGCAACTTTGACCTTACGCACTTTCTTGGATTTTCACCATATAGTTTTTCCGAATGGCCAACCAGTCAGATAGACAAAGGAATCCTGGAGATGGAGAAGGGCCTGAAAACTGCAATGACCCTCCTTGATTCTGTAATCAATGACGCCGCAACCTGCAAACCAAAGCTGATAGTCGGCTATTATGAGGAGATTTACGGCGGGCACGGTGCAGGTTCATGGGGTATCGACACGGGTGCCGGAGGTTCGGGTGCTGTGGACTACGGCGTTCCGCTTGTAGTAGTCACGGGAATTTTCGCCGTAGGGGCGGCAATTGCCGGAGTAGGGGCTGCTTCCGGCAGCGGAAATATTGAGACGGAACGTACAAGTACGTATAGAATGCGCATCCGGAAAGACTTCGGCGATTATATCGTCTGCGGGAAACCACCGGAAACGCTCTATGCCCAGATGATCGAAACCACCTACGAAGGTGAGACCATTGAAAGAGATGACCTCACGGCATCGATTATGATGTCCTCCGGGGGTGGTCTGATTGTTGAAGACCCCGCACTCACCGGCGGTTATATGGGGGCCTTTATCTCGGCGAAAGAAAATGAATTGGCAGAGGAAGGTATTGTCAAGGTATCTTACACCGGAAAAGGTGGTTCTTTCACGAACAATATCCATTTCAGAATACTTGGCGAACCCTCGATAAAATTCCCCGGGCAGGGTAAAGCCATGGACATGCGGTTAAATGTCATTTATGGCGACGGGAATACCTATGAGGTCATGGTCGAACTCGTTGACTTCCTTGAACCACCCAAAGACATTACAATCAAACAGGCGGACGATGCTCCTTTCTCGAGCTCCCTCGAAGAGACCGCCGAAATGCACTACACAGCAAAAATCGTCAATACCAGTTCGTTAGCTGAAACCGGTGCCAAAGTAAAGAGTTTCCCGGTCTGGGTCAGTGCCGTGCGTGAAGATGATGAGATCGTTGAAGAGAGTTTCACCGTAAACTTCTATCCGGAAGGTCTCAGTGTTACCGATGTCGTCTACGATAATGAGGGACATGCACAGTTTTCAGCGTATGACGATGCCGATACTGAAGAAGATGATGTCGAAAAAACAGGATTCATGGTAAATCTCGTTGTCAGGACAACAGAAGACGGAAAAGAAACCGTCAAAATCATCGACGGCACAGATTATTCGCCTGAGTTCGGTGAACTGAAGGGTACAAACCAGAGTACCAATGTCCTCGTCTCAAAGTTTGAGTACACAATAGAAAAGAAGACCGACAATACCAACAAAGGATACACGTTCACTCCTGCCCGGCAGATCGGGGAATCAAAAGCCGACCCGCACTATGTGCTTCTCCCGATCTCCTGTGATTACGGCGAAGAAACCTATGTGCTTGACCTCCCTGTCCATATAATGGGAGACAAACTCGGAGTGCGCAGTGACCGTGAGACAGAACTTGCTCTCCTGAAAAAGAGAATCCAAAAATTCGGCATCAATGCCGATGTCGCGATGTTCCTCAGAGAGAACATCAGAAGCCTTTCTGCCGATGAAATCCGGCTTCTCAGCAAGAAGATCGTCTATGACTCGGTTGTTTATTATCAGCAGGAATCGGTTGATTTCATGCAGACGTCCGAGTCCATGGACAGTTGGGTTACCTATCTTTCCATTATCAAATGGTTTGGCGACCAGGCATTCTCCTACCTGATGACCGTTTATACCGGGCCTGCAGGAGAGGCGATTCTTTCACCAGCTAAAGAGATAGTGACCGAGTTAATCGGCGACGTTGCCTCTGACATCTTCATGGGCTATCCGGTGAACTGGAATGAAGTGCATGTCGGAGTGCATGTCTCAGAGATGCTGGAGAATTATGTCATCTCATGCTTCGAGGATATTAAAAAGGCGAGCCCGAAGAAACTTGCCTATGTCATCGCAGGATTGTGCGTATTCAACCTTGTGCGCCATTACTCCTTTGATGTGGATTCTGATGGTAAACGCAGCTGGTACAATGCATTCATGTCAGCATTCTCAGACATTTCACTGGCGTTCTTAAAGAATAAATTCGGTGAATTCTTCAAAGGGAAAATCCAGAACCCGACCTCCGGTATTTCCAAACTTATGAACTCCTCAGTGCTCAAAATGCTGAAAATCGGGGAAGACGGTAAACTGGACGTAAATCTTTCAGGTCAGGCCCTTCAGCAGTATCTTGACGCGATTTTCGGTCTTGGTGCATCCTATGTAACCGAGTTTGCCGGAAAAGCTGCCGGAGAAGGCTTCTCTGTTCAGGTGAAGATCGGAACGGATACAGAACGTGCTGTCGACTGGTATGCAGTGGTGAACCCGCTCAAAGCAGTTGATAAGATTCTGGAATATGTCTTTACCTCGCTCTATGAAACATTCACCTTCCCGACTGCAAATACAAATGCCGCAGGAGAAACGCGTGACCCTGTTTATATGAACCCGGAAATCAATCAGAGGATTGGATAATCCTTTTTTTTTGACAATGTGCAGGCTATGACCCGGAGACACAGGTTCCCGGCACTCCCTGCATGGATGAAATCCCCCCTCACCTTACTCCATTTAAGTATTCACGATGTCAATAACTCCGGATAATAGAGAATATTTTCATGGAATCTACCAACACCTGTCTGTCCCGGATCTTCAATGACAAAAGAATGGGGCCGGTTTTAATCATAATCGCCGGAATATGCTGGGGAATGATAGGTATCTTTACCCGGGGGCTGTCAGCTTCCGGCTTTGATTCCGTGCAGATAACCGGCGCTCGATGCGGAATTACCGCATTGTTCCTGGTCATCTGCCTGCTGCCGGCCGACAGATCCAAATTAAAAATACATCCGAAAGACATCTGGATGTTTATCGGAACAGGGGTTTTCAGTATAGTATTCTTCAATATCTGTTACTTTACCTCCATACAATATCTTACCT
>DATESH010000087.1:0-2390 GCA_035270965.1 Methanocorpusculum sp. | reverse complement strand
GTTAACAATAAAAAAGAATCAGATAAGATAACAGTCGCCCGCAATTACGCGTTCGACTTCTCCATTATCTTTATGAACGAGCAAAGCTCCGTACTCATCGACATCCAGTGCCTCTCCCTCAAAGCTCTCCCTGATTGTCCGGACCCGGATTCTCTGGTGAAGAGTACGTGAAAGGCTCCTCCACTCACGGAAAAGTGATTCGGTCTCACCTTTCAGAATCATCTGGTAGCGGCGTTCGAACTCTTTTAAGAATGCCGCAAAGAACTCGGCACGATTCACATCATGACCCAGTTCATCCGAAAGAGATGTTACATATTTGGAGAGATGCGGCATGACTTTTTCAATCGACACATTCGTATCCACTCCGATGCCCATCAGACAGTATCTGATTATTTCTTCATCGGCAGACAACTCGAGTGTAGTGCCGGCCACCTTTTTATCACCGATGAAAACATCATTCGGCCACTGGATTAAGGCAGAAAGTTCAAACTCATGACGGATTGCCCGGGCAAGTGAAATCGAGGCAGCCATCATGATAATGAAGGTCTGATCAACATTGAGTTTTGGCATCAGAACAATCGTCGCCCATATTCCTCCTTCAGGCGACATCCACGCGCGGTTCATCCGTCCAAGTCCGCCTGTCTGCTGCTCGGCTACAAGAACGGTTCCCGGCTGAACTTCGTTCCCTACTTCATTCATCATCTGGCGTGCGAGGGCATTCGTTGACGGGACCTGCTCAAAGTGATGCATCTCCTGACCGATAACCTTGGTTTTTAAATACCGTTTTACTTCATACGGGAGTAAAAATCGGGTTCGTTTTCTGAGAATGTACCCGGTTTTTGCTGAGGCATCTATAAAATATCCTACCTCACGCAACAGATTAACACATTTCCAGACAGTAGTCAGGGATATTCCAAGGCGTTCACTGATGACTTTCCCGGTAACCGGCTGGTCAATTCCCGCTTCATCCAAAATATGCAGAAGATCAAATATTGTGTGTGTCATGAGGTTTTGCCTCCAAATAGAATATACGATTACTTATGCCATACGAAATAAATAACATTTCGTTTGACAAAGAAAATTTCCGGTCAGAAAGCAACCGGCTCCCTTTTTGAGAATACTTTCAGAAAAGCACAGCTCGGATACTCGTGAGTGCTTGCAAGAAGAAGAGTGCCTTTTCCAACAGGGCACTCGACCAGAACGGGAAATCCATTTTCCGTCATGGCAAGGGGTTTTCCCTCATACTTTTCAAACCAGCCGTCTGTGGCAAAATTCGTCGTGTCATACCCGTCGAAAATACTTGACCACGGAGACGAGGTATCAACGTCAAGATGATGTTCGGCAAACTCGTAATGATAGTGTATATCAACCGGAAGCCAGTCATACCTATTCGGAGAGGCATCTGCCGCTCCATATACTAAAAGACACCCCCCCGCCTCCAGGTAATCTTCAATTCTTTCCGAACAGGCACGGAGAGCCGGAATGAGTTTGGAATATGATATGTTCCCAAACCCGGTCGGGATAATAATTCCCGAGTATTTCCCTCTGTAGAATGGGGCCGAAAGTAACAGAGGAGTGACGGCATCACAGGGGCAGGCGGCATCTTCAACAAGCTGGTGGAACGTCATTTTGCGATCCCAGAAAATTGCAACCGTCATCCTTTAATCACTCCAAGCGGTCTCAGACGGGCTACAATCCGCGAAATGCCGGCATCATGGACTGTCTGAACGACTTCACTGCTGGATTTATAGACTTCAGGGGCTTCTTCAGCAATTGCTGCCTGATTCGGCGCACGAACAATAATGCCGCGCTTAAGAAGAGCTGCTGCTACCTCCTCCCCGGTCTGGCTCTTTTTTGCGGAAGATCTGCTCTGAACTCTGCCCGAACCATGACAGGTGCTTCCGAATGTTTTTTCCATCGCACCTTGTGTTCCCGCAAGGAGATAAGACGGAGTCCCCATACTCCCGGGAATAAGTACCGGCTGACCACAGGAACGATACTCCTGAGGGATTTCAATACGACCCGGACCAAAAGCCCGCGTGGCCCCTTTCCGGTGGACACAGACAGTCTGCCGGACCCCGTCCACATCATGCTCCTCCCACTTTGCCACGTTATGGGCAACATCATAGATGAGAGGCATATCCTCATAGGAGATGCCGAATTTTTTCACGAAAAGTTCTCTCACGATATGGGTAATAATCTGACGGTTTGCCCAGGCATAATTAGCTGAGGCTGCCATCGCGCCGAAGTATGCCTCCCCTTCAGGAGATGAAAGCGGGGCACAGGCAAGCTGCCGGTCGGGAAGTTCGATCCCGTATTTTTTCGTTGCAGATTCCAGAATCTGAAGATGATCGGTACAGACCTGATGCCCGAGACCCCGCGAACCGCAG
>DATESH010000086.1:0-5250 GCA_035270965.1 Methanocorpusculum sp. | reverse complement strand
TAGTGCTGTTCTGATTCTTATCCCCGGACTTATGGTGCTCGTTACCCCGTCGATAAATATGCGGGGAGCCATAGCCGGGATTCTGACATCACGACTGTCGTCTTCCATGCATCTTGGAGCATTCGAGGCGAAGTTCGGGCGAGAGACCGAGCTTGGCGACAATCTGCGTTCATCCATTATCCTGACGGTCATAATATCGGTGACCCTGGCAGTTTTCGGGAAAATTATCTGCCTGGTTACGGGGACCGAGGTCATAGGTATCTTCGAGATGATTATTATCTCGGTTATCTCAGGCACTCTTGCCGGATTTATCGTTACCGCGGTTGGAATTATCATTTCAATTGTCTGTTACCGGAAGAGCTGGAATCTTGACATGGTCGGAGCTCCAATTGTGACAACCTTCGGGGATATCGTTACGCTTCCCTTCCTTGTCGGAACCGCAATTATCGTAATGCAGCTTCCGTTAATCGGGAAAATAATCCTCGGAGTGGTCGTTCTTGTGATGATTCTCTGGGCGCTTCTTTCGATGCGGGGCGCAACGAAGAAGATGAGGGATATCTTACGCGAGGGAGTTCCGCTCCTAATCCCGCTGTGTCTTCTCGGAATCATTGCAGGCGTTTTGTACTCGAACAATCTGGACAGTCTCATCGCGTCAGCCGCGGTTCTGATTCTGATTTCGCCGTTTATGAACGGGTGCGGTTCGATTGGAGGGATTCTGACATCCCGTATCGGAACCGAGATGCATATGGGTCTGGTGGATTCGACAATCATCCCCCAGGGTCTGGTATGGAAACATTTCGGGGAGAATTATCTGTATGCTGTCATGATTCTTCCGCTGATGGGTCTTCTTGCGCATTATGCCGCGGCTCTCTGCGGAATCACGACGCCGGGTCTTGTTCCGATGATTCTTCTGTCAGTAACTGCCGGTTTTATTGTTGTGACGATAATGAATCTGCTGGGATATTATACCGCAGCTCTTACCTATCGTCTGGGGTATGATCCGGATAACTTCGGGGTGCCGGTTATGACAAGTTCTATCGATCTGATCGGGGCAACGTCGCTGATTTTTGTCATGGCAGTTTTGTTCATGTAAGAATGCAGCGAACCGGATGCCGGTAAAAAAGGAGATGAAGGCTGGAATGGCTGGAGTATTTCGGCAGTTTAATCGACTGCTATCATCACTTCGCTTGATTTGATGACTGCGTAGACTTCTTTACCTACGGCAAGTTTCAGGGCTTCGGCAGATGTTTTGGTGATGATGGAGACAATCTGCTGACCGGCGGCAATTTCCACTATGATTTCGCTGTTTACAACTCCGGGGGTTATTTTGACTACTTTCCCTTTGATTTGGTTTCTTGCACTAAGTTTCATATGTATCAGTTATGCATTGTTTCATTACAAGATAAATATTTAGATTGTGGTATGAATGCAGGGAAATTCCCTCAATTTTCCAAGGATATCTCTAAAATTAATAGTATCTGCTGTTCACGGTTCCAAACCGGGGATTTTGATTTTTTGCTATCGCCGGGATTGATTCCAGAGGGGATAACGAAAAAAGAAACTGAAGATTCTTTAATATGCCAGTGTAAGTTTTCCATTTTTTGCTACTTCGACCGCGAGTAATGTTGGCGGATATTTTGATGCAAGTACCGATATTTTCGCATGCAGGCATTTTCTCACCATGTCTGCCGTTACTTTCCCAGAAACGAGAAGGGCCGTTTCTTCCAGGGGAATATTTTCCATGAGCAGTCTGCCGATGACTTTGTCCAGAGCGGTAAACTGCCCGATGTCTTCTGCAGATGCGATGATTTTTCCGTCTTTCATTGCCTTTGCCCCGAATCCGCCTGCTTTGATAATATCTCCGGAAAAATCCGGTGAGCAGATGTCTTTTGGTACCGGGATACTTTTCTCAAGAACCGGCAGCTTCCCCGGATCGAGATAGGAGGCAGTACCGCCGCATCCGGAAAGCACGCTTTTTTTGGGGAGGAGGACCCGGAACGGATTTTTTGTAAGCACACTTACTCCGGCAGGATTCTGCATTACTGATTCGATATCGGCATACGGGACGATTCCTTCGGTTGTCAGATATCCGACGGCATATTCTTCTGCCATGTCCGGGAGCATCATCACGGTTACAAGCCCCCGACCGTTCACCGTAAGGGACACGGGCTGCTCATCCAGTAAACCATTACGAAATCCAGTCATTATGTGCTAGCATATTGGGTTGGCAGGTAAAAAGAGTGACGGATGTACGATGAGAGGGGAGGGAAGCTCAAACATCAGGCAAACGGGATTTACGGATGGATTTACGGATGTGCTTCGGGATGGATTTACGGATGTGCTTCGGTTTCGCGTACGGGATTCGGTGGATGTACTTCGGTTTCGTGTACGGGATTCTTTTTGATGGCCGTATCATCACACGGAATACACGGAAATCACACAGAAACACGGAAAACAAAAAGATTTGGTTGAGTGGCTCATGTAGATTATCCTCCCAAGCCCCCACACTGAACCCACAGAAATCAACGGAAATCACGAAAAGGGGGCTGGGCGGGTTGAAGGAATACCGGTCTTTTTTTTCCGTGTTTCTGTGTGATTTGCGGGTTGGACGCTGAAAGCGGACGACCTCAGCTGAGGCGGGGTGAGCCGGCAGGCTCGCCCTCAGCGGAGCAAACAGAATGTTTGCGACCAAGTCGATAGACTTGCGTTTTCCGCGTATTCCGTGTGATGATATATGGTGAAAAACATGAGATGAAACGAACCCGAATCACAGGATTCAGACTATTCCTTTTTATTATGGATTTCTGGATGTACTTCGATTTCTTGTACGGGATTCTTTTGGTGTATATGCCATCACACGGAATACACAGAAAATAAAAAGAATCGTTTGGATAATCTACAGCAGACACTCAACCAATCCTTTTTGTTTTCCGTGCTTTCCGTGTGATGACATATGGTGAAAAACATGAGATGAAACGAACCCGAATCACAGGATTCAAACTATTCCTTTTTATTATGGATTTCTGGATGTACTTCGATTTCTTGTACGGGATTCTTTTGGTGTATATGCCATCACACGGAATACACAGAAAATAAAAAGAATCATTTGGATATTCTACAGCAGACACTCAACCGAATCTTATTATTTTCCGTGTTTCTGTGTGATTTGCGGGTTGGACGCTGAAAGCGGACGACCTTAGCTGAGGCGGGGTGAGCCGGCAGGCTCGCCCTCAGCGGAGCAAACAGAATGTTTGCGACCAAGTCGATAGACTTGCGTTTTCCGTGTATTCCGTGTGATGGTATATACACCAAAAGAATCCCGTACGCGAAACCGAAGTACATCCAGAAATCCATACTAAAAAGGAAGAGTATGAATCCGGTAATTCATCTCATATTTTTCACCATCAGTCCTCGCTTGCTTTCTCAGGCTTATCTGCTGCAAAAAAAGAGGCGAGGTTAATGATACACGATTACGAGGATAATGATTACTGCACAGATTATCCCAACCACTATGAGAGGTTTCAGGTCTCGTTTCTTATTTTCAGCTTTGAACTTTTTTGGATTATGCACTTGCAACCAGTTCTTTCTTTGCACCGGGTCACAGATATGATTCTTTGCACATTCATGGCAGAGCCACATACCGCAGTCCTGACACTGGATTAATTCACTGGGGTGGAACACATTCCCGCAATTTGCGCAGAATTTGCGTACTTTTATCGGGTCAAAATAATTAAGGATAATCTGTTCGGACGGAGTAAACGGATCGCCCTTTCTGATTGCTGCGACCCCGCCTCCCAAATCTATGCATTGATGTTTGCGATAACAATCCGGACAATAATAATATCCGCACTCACTGCAGTGTTTCAACTCATGCAGTTTAAATTGTCCGCCGCATCCGGTGCAGACATAATTATCTCCAATCCGATGCGGGGGGTTGTCTACCGGCATATTTTCATCTGATAGTAATGGTATTATATTGAAGATTATTTGAAGGTTTTTATGAATCTAATGGTACAATAGCAGATTTTGAACTTTATGACCTGCCTAAAAAATGCATAATTTCGTGAATTGACGGATGCGGGGTAGTATTCCATAAACTTACCTGTCCTTATTTTTGAAAAATTACCAGAAATCCTGAGTTGCGTAATAATATCCATCATTATAACTAACTCCAACGCCGATTTTCGTATAATCAGACTCTAAAATATTTGCACGATGACCAGGACTGTTCATCCAGCCATCTACAATTTCATAGGCGATTTTATTACTATCGTATTTCCCAACATAGCCGACACCCTCAACATTCCCGTACGGCATCTTGAAGATATTTTCACCAATTCCATTCGTATACCATCCGTCACCTAATGATTTATAGGTGGAATATCCTGCTTTTTCAGCTCTATCACTTGGACCAAATCCCTGCAGATTTGTGTGAGAGAAATAATTGTTTGTCGCCATATCTAAGCTATGAGAACGTGCAATATCAGATAACACCGGATCATATTGCAGACTGGATAATCCATATGTTGCCCGTTCTGTATTGGTATAATTATAAATGTAATTCTCAATCTCTTTCTCTACTGCAGATATACTTGGTGAAAGAATCTGGTCATCTAAATCAGTATTAATTACACCTACTGCGTTGAGAAAAAACCCGCCGACAAATAGTATAATTACAAGAATGACTATTGTTTCCAATCTCATTTATACTGACTTCCTCTTTTTAACAACCACAAACATAAAAATTAATTCATCTCTATTTTCTTGTTTCTGACATTATAATTGATAAAAGTAATTGGATTGTTAAATAAGATATAGGTATTCTCCAAATCAGACCATATAATTATCCTTATACTATCTCTACTGTTAACAAAGTAACGGGAGAATTACCCGTGGATATATAATATTCAATTGATTTTATCTGATTAAATTTAAGAATATCATATTTTATTGGGAATAAAACAAGGAAAACATCACACTTCTTTTTCGTCCGCTTCAAATAAGAGTGCTGACGTATACTGCTGTTCAACTGCCCCGGACTACAAAATAACGGCGGCAGGAGTAATCGTTTTTCTCCAAAGAGTTGACGTAAGAAGTCGGATATTAGCTTAGTAAAAGTATAAAACGTCCACTCTCACATTAGTAATTATGATATTACAGGGACGAAGCATTGCAAAAGGGAGAGGCACCGGTCCCCTTCTTATAACAGACACGCCAATATCCTTCCTCGGCGGGATTAATCCGAATACC
>DATESH010000085.1:0-14511 GCA_035270965.1 Methanocorpusculum sp. | reverse complement strand
AAGGATTCAGCAATTCAGGATGGAAGTGCAAAAATGAGCAAAGTATACTTCTCAAAGTCATTCTTTTTCCCGAAAGCCTTCACACTGATTTATTATCCATTCTGGATTGTCAGATACAAGTATCAGGAACGTGACTACTTTGCAACCGTTGACGGCATTACTGCAAGAATCGTTTCAGGACGTGCTCCCGGAAATGCAGGAAGCCAGAGTACAGCTGCCGGAATCGGCGGAGCCGTAGCCGGCGGAGTAGCCGGTCTTGGCATAGGCACGGTCATCGTTACCGACGGAGCAGACATTGGTGTCGGTATGCTGATTATAGGCCTGATTGCAGCCGTAGCTTTGCTCGGGTATTTCTACACGAGATTCAGATACGGGGATGAAATTCTCGAGGGTGCTCTTGGCGGGAAAGGTCTCAAAACAGGCAGGACCCAGACAAAAGTACAGACTGTCTACAATGAAACATATGATCATTTCAACTGAGGTAACTGACGATGTTGTTAAAAGAACTTAAGTGTCCCGGATGCGGGGCTCCGCTCAAATCCAAGGAACGCGACATAATGCTGAAATGTAACCACTGCGGGCGGATCAGTCTCTTCGCTGACGGTAAAGTCTCTGATGTTACATATTCAATCGCATCCCCCGCAAAGGAACATCCCGGTGAACTCATCTATGTTCCATTCTGGATCGTGAATGCCGATCTCAACGTACATAAAGAGAATATCGCAGGTGGAAAAATCTCCCGATTCATCAAGGATCAAAAACAGATGCGAGGCACCCGCGACTTCTATGTCTGTGCTTCCACAATTCCTGAGGAATTCGCACGTAAATGGAACATGGATCTGACCCTTGACCAACCTGCACTGAATCTGATTTCCGACTTTAAAGGAGGTAATCGTGCAGTAATGAAGATGGAAAAAGGTATCGCCGGAGAGAATGCGGAATTCTTATTCCTGAGATATGAAGCGGAAATTCCCGGAACCCTGCAGAAACTTGACTATGACTTCCGAATCAACAGCACGAAAGTGCTTTATCTTCCAGCATACAAAACCTCTGATAAATATGTATTAGGTGTTTCCAATGAGTAATGTAGAAGATAAACGCATGCACCTTATCTGGGCATCGGTCATTTTAATGCTCGGTATTTCCATTCTGACGGCTTTTCTGGCACCCGGTGTCGGATTCTGGGAAGCCGTCGGAATTTTCCTTACCGGTATCGGTGTAATCTCAGTCTGCCTTGTTACCTTCATGGGCAAGCGTGCCTCACCGGTTTTCCCGTTATTCCTTGTTCTCGGGGGAGTTCTCCTTTTAACACAGGGATTCCTGACCGGCATATTTCCAATTCTCACCGCACCGGTGATGATTGGAGCTGCATTAATTATCATAGCAGTTGGTGCAATTCTCTTCCTGGTATTGAAAAAATAAGGTGAACAATGAGTGTAGATTTACGAGATAAAGTAGAAGACGACCGCGGTCTGATTAAAAAAATTCAGTTGTGTATTCCGGGATTCCGCGGATACCGCCAGAAAGAGGACATTCGACTTGTCGACTCCCTTCTCCGCCTGCAATTGGCGGATGAAATGAAAAATAATGTCCTGTTACCTCTGGAACAGACCCGCGAATCAGCAGGCAGGGCTCTTGAGCTTGACCTGATGAACGACCTTGCAAAGGTTATTTCCCAGGCAAAAATGGCTGAGGCAAAAATCCGCCATGCAGAGCAGGGATACACCGGAATTTCCCCGGCAACTCGCATTAAAAAGACCGAACTGAATACGATGTATGAATATGACCTTGCTTTACTTGACGGCATCGAGAACCTCGGAGACCTCGCAAAGACGGCTCTGAATTACGCAGAGTCAGGCGAGTTTGCCAAAGTGCCGGGAAGTCTCCGGGATATAAAATCAGGATTCACTGATTTTACCGTTACGTTTGACAAACGCCGCGAGGATATTGCAGGAATTAGTGTATTCTGATGGGATTATTCTCTAAAACCAATAAGAATATCGGATCAGGTTCCGATATTGAGGGCGCAGATTCAAGAAAAGGATTCTACTGGGTTGAAGACCAGAAGGGTGAGAATGTTATGTGGCGTCTTCCCCGGAACGTTATGTGGAACGATAACGTGCTTGTTCGTGAGGATGAGTATGGTATCTTCTTCCGTGACGGAAAGGCACTGGTTGTTTTCGACCGTCCGGACCGGTACGCTCTGACGACCGAGAACATCCCGATTCTGAAAAGCATTCTTGGGACGGTTGTAGGAAACGTCCAGATCGGAGAGTTCTACTGGGCACAGAAGCGTGAGTTCCGTGATAAGTTCGGAACACCACAGCCGCTTGCATTCCGCGATGTGGACTTCGGTGTGGTTCAGTTGAGAATCTTCGGTCAGTTTTCCTATAAAGTAGTTGATCCTCTTCTCCTGATTACTCAGTTCATCGGAACGAAGGGCCTGACGAAGTCCGAGGAGATTGTCGACTGGCTGAAAGACCAGATTGTCACTATCCTGAATGATACGCTTGGTGAGCTGAAGGCGAAGAAGCAGATGGGCGTTCTGGATATGCCGGGATATCTGCAGGAGATTGAACAGCTATGTCTAGGCAAACTGACGACTGAGACGGAAGTCTATGGTCTGAAGATTATGAAGTTCGCGGGCCTGAATATCAACATGCCCGAGGAGGTTCAGGAAGCGATCAATAAGCGCGGAGCGATGTCTGCTCTTGGCGTGAATTATATGCAGTATCAGTCCGGTAAAGCTATTGAAGGTATTGGACAAGGGGCAGCACAGGGTGGTGAAGGTGCCGGTTTTGCCATGATGGGCGCCGGCATGGGTGCAGGTATGGGTATGGGTAATATGATGGCACAGGGCATGGCTGGCACCGGCAACCAGCCGACTCCATTCGGAGGTCAGCCCGTAGCAACAGGAAATGGAGCTCCAGCAGCTCAAAAGCCGTCGGGTCAGACTGTGAAGTGCGGTAAATGCGGGGCTGATGTCCCTATTGGGACAAAGTTCTGTCCGGAATGCGGCGAGAAGGTGAGCAGCGGTTCTGTATGCACAATCTGCGGAGCGGTTCTGACCCCCGGCGCAAAGTTCTGCCCGGAGTGCGGCGCAAAGGTCAGTGCGGCGCAGAAATGCCCAAAGTGCGGAGTCAGCGTTCCTGCGGGAACGAAGTTCTGTCCGGAGTGCGGACAGAAAATCTGATTTTTTTGTAAAGAAAATTTCTTTTCTATTTTTAGTGTAATCGCATTCACGTTCGACCAGCCACTGAATTTTTGGATAAATCAGTAGTTTTATTTTCAAAAAAGGATATTTATTCTATCTGGAGAAGATTCAGAGCCACCAGGTCCTCAGAGATTTTTATCACTGCTCTTCTTGCATCCTCGGCTATCTTGCCGCCGGTGATGATGAGTTTTCCGGATCCAAAGAGAAGAACAACGACCTTTGGGTCATCCAGACGATAAACAAGTCCGGGAAACTGCTCAGGTTCATACTCGATTTTATCCAGATTGAAACTCATGGCGATTTTGTTCAGATTAATCCGGCTTCCAAGATCAGCTGAAGTGACGATGTTCTGAACAATGTATGTCGGGGTGCCAATAATTTCTATCTTCAGACCTTTCAATATGGAGACAAGAAGTTCAAGTCCCCGGGTCAGGCTATCGATACTCTTTGCTCCAGTTAGAACAACTTTGCCGGAACTGAATACGAGTGCAGCTATTTTCGGATCCTGCATACGGAGAACAACGCCCGGGAAACGCTGTTTATTATATTCAGCTCCCGGGATCTGGGCGGCAAGTGCTACCAGATCCAGACTGTCGTTCACCTTGGTTGATGCAACAATATTCTCAATCTTAAGTGAGTTTTCGGGCAGGCTTGACATATTTATAAGATATTACAGGCAAGTATATAAAGACTCGGGTAACTTGAAAAAAAGGAGAGGGAAGATTCTGTTTAATCGTATTCACGCCAGGTATGTTTGCATTTCGTGCAGCGGAAAAATCTGACTTCTGATTCATCAGCACTTCTGAGCTGTCTGAGCCACCATTCGGCAATATTATGACCGCAGTTCGGGCATTTGGTTGCACAGGTAGGTTTGGTGCCGATATCAGCGCCTTCTTCAACAATAAGAATATCGTTTTCCTGCATGTAGGCGACTTTTTTCATCTGCTCTTTATTTTCAGCGGAGATGGTTTCTTTATATCCACATTGTGAACAGCATAGCTGCCCATCCTTTGATTTTAACAGCTTTCCGCATTCTGGGCAGAACATCATAGAATACACTATTGGTTTTTCAAGGATAAAAACTATCACAAAATCGAATGTCATGCCGGGAAAACCCATTTATCCGACCGGGCACAATGATATAAACTAACATGCTGGATACGTTGCTAATCTGTACATTCACATTGTGTTTAATCGCATTTCTTCTCAGTCTTATTCCAGGTAAACAGGGAAAATATTGTGCTATTACCGGATGGATTTTCCTTGAAGCAGGGCTCCTTCAGATGCTCCCAGGGCTAATCGAAGAGGGAAACGTCTTCTATCCGGTACTCATCATCGCAGCAATCCCCCTCACATATATCACGATAAAACGGCTGCTTGCAGAAGACCCGCATATTCTCCGGCTTACCTGGGCAGCAGCAATTGCCGGTATTATATATGCACCTTTTGCCATAATCACGCCTCTTGGTAACTGGCTTATTTCCATTGTAGTTTCCAGTATTCAGTTCGTTTTTCATTCAATAGGCTATACATATACGATGGTGGACTGGAATATTTTTGAATCTGTGTGGTATGCCCCGGGTTATTCCATGGGATACATGGATGAGATTATTCTCGGATGTACAGGTATTACCGCAATTGCGATTCTTCTGGGTGTCATCGCTCTCACCAAAACATCTCTGAAACAGAAGATCGGGCTCACGCTCCTAGTCACGATTCCAATATTCATCGTCAACATTTTCAGAAACGTTTTTGTGATAATGGCATACTTCGGTCAGTGGTTCCCATGGTTTGAAGAGACGGTTACCCATCCGACTATTCCAGGATATGCAAGTTACTTCTGGTCACACAATGTGATTTGTGAGGGAGCGGCATTTATCCTGATTCTGGTTATCGCATACCTTCTCTTCAGGTTCACGCCGGGACTTATCAGTACAATCAGGGACATTATCATGGTTTACTACGGGGATCTCCAGTTAATGTTCAGGAAAAGAACCAGGAAATAACAATGTCATGTCCATTCTGTGATCCGTATGTGGAATTGTTCGGGAACGAATTCGCCTACGTAAAAATTGATGAATTCCCGGTTTCACCAGGACACGTTCTTATCATACCGCGCAGACATGTCTTGTCATGGTTCAACCTTACCCGGGAGGAGCACGCGGCGGCAACGATCCTTCTTGCCCTGACAAAGGAGTATCTCGATTCCCACTATTCACCAGACGGTTACAACGTCGGGGTAAACTGCGGGGAAGCGGCAGGTCAGACCATTCCCCATGCCCACCTTCATGTAATTCCCCGATATACCAATGACGTGCCGAACCCGCGCGGCGGAATTCGGGCTGTAATCCAGGCTAAACAGGATTACCCGGTTCAAACTAACTCGTTTTATATAGGATGAGTTGGCTTAAATATAATTTATATGTACAAATCCATCGACGAAATCAATGAACGTATTCGTGATGGAAGTGTCCGGGTAGTCAGCGCCGAAAAAATGCCTGATATCGTCGATGAACTCGGCGTTGAAAGGGCACTTCGTGAAGTAGATGTGGTTACCACCGGCACTTTCGGCGCGATGTGCTCTTCGGGAGCTTTTCTCAACTTCGGTCATCCTGAGATACCTATCCGTATGGAAAAAATGTGGATTAACAATGTCGAGGCTTATGCAGGTCTTGCCGCGGTTGACTGTTATCTGGGAGCAACCCAGGAATCCACAATACTTCATGCTGAGTACGGCGGAGCCCATGTTATAGAAGATCTGATTGCCGGAAAATCCGTTGAACTTCATGCCCGGGCAAAGGGAACCGACTGTTATCCGCGAACGGCAATAACGAATGAATTCACTCTGGATGAGTTGAACCAGGCAATCATGGTCAACCCGAGAAATTCGTATCAGTCCTATGGTGCAGCAACCAATATGGGCGACCGTGCCGTCAAAACCTACATGGGCTGCCTTCTTGCGGGTCACAGAAATATCACCTATTCGGGAGCCGGCTGTCTATCCCCCCTTGTAAATGACCCGGGCTTTTCGGTCATCGGGTCGGGAACCCCGATTTTCCTCGGCGGGGCAAATGGTATTGTTGTTGGCGAAGGAACCCAATCCTCACCGGGAAACGGTTTCGGGACACTTATGACCTCCGCAAATATGAAAGATATGTCAAGCGATTACATCAGAGCTGCCACCATGACCGGATACGGTGTCACCATGTATGTCGGTGTCGGAGTCCCGATTCCCGTATTAAATGAAGAAATTGTGAAACACACGGCAGTACGTGACGAAGACCTGAAAACCAGCATCGTTGATTACGGCACCCCCTTCCGTGACAGACCAGTAATCAAAGAGGTTACCTATGCCGAGCTCAAGAGCGGTTCAATTGAAATCAACGGCGAAGAAGTCCGCTGCTCTCCGCTCTCAAGTTACAAGAAAGCACGCGAAGTTGCAGCCGAACTGAAAATAAGAATCGAAAACGGGTCCTTTACGATGGCACTCGCAACCCGCCCTATCGATTCGCTGAAAATTAACAAGCCCATGGCGGAGAAGGGAAATGTTCGTCGTGTACATGAAATGATGGTTTCCGAATTCGTAACCATCACCGGTAATGAAAGTGTCAAGCAGGCTGCAAAACACCTCTTGAAAGGTGAAACCAACCACCTGCCGGTCATTGATGCGGAGAACCGGCTGATAGGTATCGTGACGACCTACGATGTTTCAAAGGCATTCGCAAAAGATGAGCAGGATATGACAGTGTCCGAGATTATGACAAAAAATGTCATCTCCATCGCACCTGACGCGCCGGTTGATTTCGCAGCAAGAAAACTTCAGCAGCACAACATCGGCGCACTTGTGGTTATTGATTCAGGCAGGCATATTCTCGGTCTCCTGAACTCGTATGATTTAGCTGACCTTGTCAGCGGGAGGGGATCAAATTGAAGCTTATGGTGGAGTTTGATGCTATAGGTGTTCAGTCCCCGAATATCGCTGCCGCAATTCTCAAATCCGGAGTAATGGCCAATGTCGAGCGTGCACAGATTGACGGCGACGATGGATGGGCACTTCTTGACGTTGCCGATGCGGATGCAGAAAAGTTTATTGCGGCATTGACGGGAAAAGGGGTTTCTATCCGTATTCAGAAGGATGTCGTTATCCACAATCTTACGAAGTGCGTGGACTGCGGACTTTGTATCAGTATCTGTCAGAAGAAGGTGTTCTCCTTTGATGAAAACTGGCAACTTGTTGTCAACTCTGAACGGTGTGTTCTCTGCGGCAGATGTGCGATGTACTGCCCCCAGCGTGCATTAAGTATTCAGAAGTGATGATCAGGGAACATTTCGCGTATCGCGAAACCATTACAACGATTCTCGCCAACGATGCTTTGCAGATTGAAGCGGCAAAGGAGGGGATGATTTCAGCGCGGAGCGATTTAGAGGGATATCTCTCAACTGATTCTTTTTTTCAGATTAGTTATGATCCTGTCCAGATTTCTGACGATGCGCCGGAAATCGTAAAACATATGGCCGATGCCGCGCTCGAAGCGAACGTCGGTCCGATGGCTTCGGTTGCAGCCGCAATTGGGTGGGCGGGTATTCGTTCGATGCAGAATGCCGGCGCTGATTTTGGTCTTATCGATAACGGTGGAGATATTGTGCTGGTTTCCGACAGGATTCTGCGTATCGGAATCTATGCAGGATCGGCCCCTTCGTCGGGAAAGTATGCATTTATTATTCCTCCACAAAAGGAAATCATGGGTATATGTACTTCCTCCGCGACTGTGGGCCCATCGGTATCGTTCGGAATAGCGGATTCGGTTACCTGTTTTTCCAATAATCCTTCAAAGGCGGATGCCTGGGCTACTGCCCTTTGTAACATCGTCACACCGGAAAACTTTTCAGAGGTCATGCTCCGGATGAAAAATTCATCGATAACCGGCGTTTATGCAGTTATTGACGGATGGATCGGGGAATGGGGAGCACTGCCCACTATTGTTCCAGCCGAGTTCAGCTATAATCTAATTACAAAGGGTTAGGAGCAGTAATCTTTTGCGTACCTAACGGCCTGGTCATAAGCCCCGGGACCGGAAAACGCCGCAAGGAATTTTTCTCCATTCCAGACACCAATGAAGAAAAGTTCGGATTTTGTATCAAAACCAAACACAATTTCCGCAAGATCTACTGTATCGATTTTGATTCCTCTGGAAAGCTGGGATGAAGGCTCGAGTAATAGAAGTTCGTAGATGTCAGGTTTTGGCTCCTCATCAAATGCATAGAGATATGCCTGCAAGGCGTTGGTAAGATCAGATGTACAGAGCCGCAGTGCCTTTTCCGTCGGGAGTTCACGGAGAAGTACCGCAAGTTTCAGATCGTCATCTTCCGATGCTTCATAGAGTTCATCTGCAAGAGCTTCGAGTCTGATGTCAGGGGGCTGTACCATAAATATACTCTGTTTGGTTGCGTGAATCAATAAAGTATAATGTCTCTCTCCCCCTATTTGATAGGACATGAGAAACGAGGACGTGGACTGGAATCTGTTTCACCTGATTCCGGAAAACGAAACACGAACGATATCCAAACTCGTGGAAAGATCCGGGTTTTCAAGAGATGAGGTAGTATCCTCTCTTGCAAGACTGGAAAAAAACCGCCTCATCCAGGTGGCGGGAGAAATAGTCCATGCTCTCTCAATCAATGATATGTTCATAATGAACGAAGTCTGTAACAATGCCGAATCAGATATCTATATCGAAAACGGCATTATCAAGGTAAGAAAATGAATCTCAAACCAGTATCCTATATTCTCAGAATAGGTCACCGTCCGGAGCGTGACCAGCGTGTCACCACCCATGTCGGTCTGAGTTCCCGCGCTCTCGGGGCAAGCGGCATGTATCTCGCAGCAGACGATGCAAAAGTCGCTGAAAGTATCAATGATGTTGCCAATAGATTCGGGGGCACCTACTTCTGCGAAAATAATGTCAAATGGAAGTCCTGCATCAACCAGTTTAAAAGGGAGGGGGGAAAAGTTGTCCACCTCACCATGTATGGACTGAAACTTCAGGATGTCATCGCAGATATAAGAAAAGAGGAAAAAGTCCTGATCGTCGTTGGAGCGGAAAAAGTTCCGGGTGATATGTATGGAATGGCCGACTACAACGTGGCGGTTGCAAACCAGCCCCATTCGGAAATTTCCGCCCTTGCCCTTTGTCTGGATCATCTCTATGAAGGGCAGGAACTTAACCTTGACTTCCCCAATGCTGAGCTAGAAGTTCTTCCGACAAAGGTTGGAAAGACCACCATCAAACACGATCACGAGCACGAAACCGATTCCGAAACGAAAACCACATGAAGAGAGTTCTTGTTGCCGGATACACGACACGCCATGTTGCCGCCTCCGCAGCCCGTGCGGGGTATGAAGTCTATGCTGTAGACCATTTCTGCGACCAGGACCTTATCTGGTGCACGAAGGATCATCTCGCTTTTGACGAAGTTGATGAACTGCCGTTCGCGATTTCCGACATGCTGGAGAAGTACTACATCGATTATGTTGTAACGACCTCATGCGCCGAGCTCCTTTATGTCAAAAACAGGCTTGGAACTCCGGATTCCATTGCAGAACGCTTCATGGATAAGGGAAAGACGCAGGAGTTCTTCGAGAAAATCGGCGTACCGGTTCCCCGCCTGCTTGGTCCGGGAGAGTATCCCGCAATGATGAAGACCCTTTCAGGTGCCGGCGGCTGGAGAAATGCGGTCGTCCATTCCGATGCCGAACATCAGGCATGGGAAGAGTTTGTAGATTATCTCCCCAGTATGGCGCAGCAGCCAATCAAAGGTCAACCCGCGAGTGTGTCCTGTCTGGGGACCGGACACTCGGCCATGGCTCTCTGTGCAAACGAACAGATTCTCCGTGGCGGGAATGAATGTGCATTCGCCTTTTCCGGCTCGCTCACTCCCTGCAGACATCCTCTTGCAGACCACATGATGGATCTTGCGGAAAAAATCGTGGCGGCGAGCGGATGTGTAGGGTCTGTCGGGGTGGATTTTGTTCTGACCGATGACGAGGTTTATGCGATTGAAATAAATCCCCGGTTCCAGGGCACTGTTGAAACAGTTGAGACCGCGCTGGGAATCAACCTGTTTTCCCTTCACGTCGATGCCTGCAGAGGTATTTTGCCGGAACACAGACCAGAGCCGAAGTGTTTTGCTGTACGGAAAATCCTTGCGGCACCCGGAGAACTCACAATCAGAGAAGAGATGTCTTCACTGAAAGAGGAGATTACTGATATTCCACACCCGGGAACATCCTTTGAAAAAGGTGAAGTTATGTTTTCCGTAACCGGGTCCGGGATAACGCGGGACGAAGCATTTGCCTCTCTGGACAAACATATTAAGGATGCGCTCCTACTAATAAAGGAATGACCGTCATCACAGAAGAAGAACTCGGGAATCCGGCAATTCATCAATATTTATTTAAACTTGTCGGAGCTGAGGGGCTCGAATTACTTCACCGCTGGTCTGATCCGGGATACTCACACCGCTGGCTGGAAGCAAAACTCAGCAATGCTGAAGTGAAAGACACGGATAAGGCGCGGTTTCTTGCGGAGACACGTTTCGCTGATATCGATTTGACCTCTGTGGAACGAAGTGATGAGGAGATTGCGGAACTTACCGAGATTAACTTAAATTCCGTTCGTCACACGCTCTATAACTTATATGAGCACCGTCTTGCCGAATATCGCAGAATCAAGAACAATGAAACAGGATGGCTTACGTATCTCTGGGTAATGCGAATGGATCATCTGAATGAGGTTCTGCGCTGTGAAATGGAGGTTGCACTGGGGAAATTAACCTCCCGTCTAAGATATGATGAAGCAAACGACTTTTATCAGTGCAAAAACTGCGGGATTACGACAACTTTCAATGCTGCAATGAATACCAACTTCGCCTGCCCGCAGTGTGGGAGCATGCTTGAGCATTTCGATGATGAGCTGCTTGTGACAGCACTCAAAAAACGTGTCGAAAAAATGCAGAAAGCAATTGAGAATGCCTGAATACCAAAATACTCTTTTTAAAGCCGGGTGTGATGCCGGAGTTATAGCACATTGTAAAAAAGTTGCCATGGTTGCCTCACGATACAAAGGGGAATCCGTCGACAAAGAGCTTGTTTATGCAGGATCCATGATGCATGATATCGGCCGCTCGGTAACACACTCTATAGAGCACGCAAGTATCGGGGGGGATATCTGTCGTAAGCTGAACATTTCCAACGAAATTACGTATATCGTCGAGCGGCACACCGGGGCAGGGCTCTCCGAGGATGAATCGGTTCTTCTGGGACTTCCACCAAAGCAGGTTATTCCGGAAACACTCGAGGAAAAAATCGTTGCTCATGCGGATAATCTTGTAAAAGGTACCCGCGAGATTTCCATTTATGAGCGAATGATGCTGATTGCAGATCTGCCGCCCCGTTCCAAGAAAAATATCTGGCGTCTTTCGATGGAAGTCGAGCTACTTACAGATTGATACAATACAAACCATTTTAACCAATTTCCAGTTGGACTGGTATTTCGCTGTTTTCCCCATACACTCAAAGAAATAGGGTACAAGTAGACCCTGTACGCTCACAAAAGGGTTAAAATATTTCCTCTGCACAATCTGTTATTATATTATTAAGAGATAATTTCATGAATCACACAGAAAAAGCAGTCAATACATTTTCGCAGGGATTTAACTGTTCGCAGTCAGTGTTCTCGGCATTCTCCGAAGAACTAGGTGTCGATGAAAAGACAGCGAAGAAAATCGGGGGTTGTTTTGGATCGGGAATGCGATGCGGTGAGGTTTGCGGCGCAGTTACCGGTGCGTTAATGGTCATCGGTCTGAAATATGGACAATGCAATTTGGAAGAGACAAAGGCTAAAGCAGATACAAACGCGAAGACGCTGGAGATGCTTAACGCGTTTAAAGAAGAGAACGGTTCAACCCTCTGCCGGGATCTGCTTGAATATGATCTAAGTAATCCGGATGAACTTAGCATCATCAAAGAGAAAAAACTTTTTACCACAATCTGCCCGATGATGGTCGCCTCAGCCGCTGATATTCTGGAGAAGAAGCTTGACGAATGGGATGAGTAATTCCCATCGGCAACCCCTATTTCTAAATTCATCAACATCATATACTGTTCATCATGTTATGGCATCCGCTTAATGTTGAGTCATGGGTTTCAATGCGCCGCGGCTCAATATCCGATGTGAAAGAGTCGGTTGAAAACATTATTCAAGAAGTCCGTGAAAATGGCGATGCCGCTCTTTTTGCGTTGACCGAGAAGTTCGATAAGCAGAAACTAACCTCACTCCGGATTTCCCGGGAAGCAATCGATGCAGCATATGATGCAGTTGACCCCCAGCTTGTTCAGGCACTGATTGAAGCCGAGGCACGTATCACACGGTTCCATGAAATGCAAATGGATAAATCCCTCTGGCTTGAGGAGATGGAACCGGGCATCACGCTTGGCGTGAAGACGACGCCTCTTGACCGGGTTGGGGTGTACATACCCGGCGGACGGGCGGCGTATCCGTCTACGGTCCTTATGACCACAATTGCGGCTCGTGTCGCCGGCGTTCCGGAAATTGTGCTCTGTACCCCGCCGCCGGTCAATCCGCTGACACTCGTGGCACTTGATATTGGCGGGGTGACCGAAGCATACTCGGTCGGCGGCGCCCAGGCAATCGCTTCGATGGCTCTTGGTACAAAGACCATCCGCCCTGTGCAGAAAATTGTCGGACCAGGGAATGTCTATGTAACCCAGGCAAAAATGATGCTCCGTGAATATGCGGAAATCGATTTCCCGGCAGGACCCAGTGAAATTGGAGTCCTGGCGGATGAATCGGCAAATCCGGCTTTTATCGCAGCAGATATCCTGGCCCAGGCAGAGCACGATCCGAATGCGGCCTGCGTTCTCGTGACCTCATCAGAGAATATTGCTGTATCGGTCGGTAAGGAAATCGACCGCCAGGCTGCAAACGCCCCGCGCAAAGAGATTATAGAAAAGGCACTCGCCCACTCCGGATACGTGATTGCGAACTCTCTAGAAGAGGCAATCAGACAGATGAACGAAATTGCTCCCGAGCATCTTTCAATTCAAACCGCCGACCCGCTTGCAACTCTATCAAAAATCAAACATGCAGGTTCGATTTTCATCGGTCCCTATACTCCGGTTGCATGCGGAGATTATGCATCCGGAACAAACCATGTTCTCCCGACTGCAGGCTATGCAAAAACTTACTCGGCACTGGATGTCCATCATTTCATGAAACGCTCCCAGGTTCAGATAGTCACCAAAGAGGGACTGGACACAATCGGGGATATCGTTGAGATTCTGGCTACGGCAGAGGGACTTGCAGCCCACGCCGCGTCTGTGAGAATTCGGCGGGAATAAAATAATTCACCATACTATTTTTCACAGAGAATATTGATACAAAAATACAGAGTAAATAGTCATACCAGGATAAAGTATCACTAAAAGTTACCGTTGTGTTTGATGGAGAAGATATCTTCATTAATTACTGCGAAAATGCAGACCCCGCATGTTATTATGGAATGGCTCAATCGAAACGGGTCAGGAACAGTTGGATTCGCCGGAACTATCTCTGAAATATCTGCAAGAAACATAATCCCTGAAAAAAGAATAAGAATAAAAAAAATTATCTGGTATTCGGTTTATTTCCTCTCGGGTTTCTGGTCGGACAGAACGTCCTTGAGTTTGTCTTCGAGGAAGTCAAGACCCTTTTTGACATCTTCGATGGTCTTGCCGCCGGTAAGAATAATCTTTCCGGACGAGAAGAGCAGTGCCACAATCTTTGGATCCTTAACCCGGTAAACCAGACCTGGGAACTGTTCCGGCTCATACTCAATTGCTTCAAGCGAAAGGGTTGCAATGACACGGTTTAAGTTGATAAACCGGCCGATGTCGTAGGAACAGACAATGTTTGTAACCGCAACTCTTGGCACATCTAATATCTTGACGCCTGCAGCCTTCAGGGAGGCGAGCACCTTTGCAAGTCCCTCCTCTAAACCTTCCTGATTTCTGATTCCGGTAAGCACCACTTTTCCAGAGGAAAAGATTAATGATGCCATTTTCGGATTGTCGATACGATATACTGCACCGGGGAAACGTTTTGTATTGAGTTCACACCCGTCAATTTTTTCGGAAATCTCAGCAAGATCAATCTCATCCGCAATTACGCCGGAAGCTACGATATTTTCAATCTTGAGAGATGCGTATGTTTTCCCTTCCATCTCTATTTTATAGAGCA
>DATESH010000084.1:0-21756 GCA_035270965.1 Methanocorpusculum sp. | reverse complement strand
TGCATTCTCGATCTGTTTCTGGAGTGAATCCGGCAGACCTTCAATTTTGATATCCAGGAATCCCCGGATGATGGTTGCTGTAGCTTCATCTTCCGAAAGACCGCGTGCCATGAGATACTCGATTTCATCTCTGGCGATTTTACCGACAGCGGCTTCGTGGGACAGTTCAACGTCGACTACACGTCCATCTATTTCTGGAATTGCATGCATGATGCCGTCTTTCAGAATAAGACCGCGACATTCGATGTGACCTTTTGTCTTTGGAACTTCGGCGATAATTGCCCCGCGGGAGATGATTGTCCCGCCATTTGTAATCGCGCGGGTAGTTAGTTCGGCGCTGGTGTTCGGAGCCTGAAGAACTGCTCTGGACCCCACGTCAATATATGATCCGGTGTTTGCCACAATGACGCTTGAGAAACGTGCTATGGCACCTTCGCCTTTGAGGTAGACGGTCGGATACATCTGAACCATTTTGGTCGGGCGCATACAGACATAGTTCGAGAGGAATGTTCCGCCTTCTTCGACAGTTGTTGTCGTACGCGGGAAGACTTCAATTCCCTCGCCCCATGTGTGAATCATTGTTGAGGTGACTTTGGCATTTTTGCCAACATAGATTTCGTTGATACCATAATGTGCTCCCTCTTTGGTTTTCAGAGAACTTGCACATCCTGCAATCAGGTGAACCTCGGATCCTTCCTCGGCGATGACGATATTATGTACTGTTTGGATGCTGTCACCCTGCAAAAACATACAGCTCTGGAGTGGGAACGTGGTTTTTGCTCCTTTGTGGGCGATTATGACGTACCCTCTTTGTGGGTGTTCGGCAACATATTTTGTATACTGGTCTTTGTCTGCCGGAACATTTTTCCACATGTAGTTTTTGAGCCAGTCATATTTCTGGAGCGCCGTTTCGATCATCAGAATCTCGACATCATCAGTATTTGAGCCGGCGTGAAGGATGTGATCATTTACCAGAAGGAAACTGCCTGCACGTCCTTCCATTGATTCGGTATTAATCCCGGTTAAGCTAAGGCGTTCTTTATCTTCTGTGCTTATTTCAGAGAATCCTTTCATTTCCGGCATGCCATACACTCCTTGTATCCTGATTCTTTCACACTTTTGAGAATTTCACGCGGGTTTCCGGTGCACTGAAGATATCCTTCAATCAGGACATAACCAACATCTGCTTCAAGATAATCAAGAATGTATCCGGTGTGGGTAATAATCAGTCCGGATTTGCTACGGATTTTTATGTGAATATCTTTTTGCAGAAGTGATGCAGCGGCTTTTCCAAGAAGTGCCATATTTTCCACATCGACTCCGCTTTCCGGTTCATCCAACATGACAAACGAGGGATTCTGTACAAGAAGCTGCAGGATTTCACTCCTTTTGATCTCCCCTCCGGAGAATCCTGCATTGACATCCCTGTCGAGGAATTCGGTCATGTGCATTTTTTCTACAAGCTTCGATACGTGTTCATCATCGATATTCTTCGTTGCATTGATGAATTTGCCGAGTTTCAGACCAGAGATTGTGGGCGGCCGCTGAAACATGATACCCATTCCTAGTCTGGCACGTTCGTCAATAGGTTTCTTAGTAACGTCAACACCGTTAAATACTATTTTTCCGGCGGTTACTTTGGAGGAGCCAAAGCCCATAATTGTACGCAGAAGGGTGGTTTTTCCGGAGCCATTCGGACCCAGAAGAACGTGAGTCTGTCCATCCGGTATGGTCAGGGAAATACCATGCAGAATTTCACGTTCGCCAACTTCCACATGCAGGTTGTCAATCTCAAGCATGAAAAATCAGATATTAGTTTAGTTGTCTGTAATTGTAAAGATGTGTATTTGAATAGATTTGACTGTGATGATCCGGTATAGATATCTCTAAAAATTATACTTTTTTTTGAGCTTAAATTTCCTTTAAATTTAAAAATCAAGCCATAATTATCCTTATATTTGATATTTTATAATGAGGTTTGAGGCATTATCGCACCGCGCGGTCAGGGGTATATATTCTCTCAGGTTAATTTTAGTTTATGACAAGCGTTGCTTTAACTTCAATTGCAAAGCGTGCAGCAGGTTACACTGTTGTTCAGAGAAAAAACCAGCTTCACAAACTCTGCTGGTATGCATCAGTTCCCAATGATGCCGCCCTTTCAGAAAAAGATCCGAATTACATTGTCTGCTAATTCTTTATGCAGGTTCTCGAACAGGCATTTACTCCGGCAGTTTTTCTGAAAACAGAAATGCGAAATCAGAATACTGCCGGTATATCTGGCGTATTTGAAATTGATACACCGGATGGTATGTGCCTTGGAAAAGAAACCACCCATTCGTATTCTGATTTTTCCATATCTGACGAAGTAATCCGCGAACGATGTATGCGTGAACTGACACTTGTTCCGGGAATCGGTCCAAAGCGTGCTCATGAGTTCCGAAAAAAAGGTCTGACGAAACTTACCGATTTGAAACATACATGCCGGCATGAATTGGCAGAAGAAATGGCAGATGTTATCGAAAATGGAACCCCCAGGGAGATCATGCGGGTTTTTCAGGATGCACACAGGGGAAATGATCCCCTTCTTCTGGGTTTTTCTCATGCTCTTTCAAAGGAAGAACTCCTTTACTTTGATATTGAGACACTTGGAATGTTTCAGTCGCCTATTATCCTTTTCGGGTGTGGAGTCTGGAAAGGAAACGAACTGAAAGTTACCCAGTATCTCCTCCGTGATATCGAAGAAGAACCCGCGGCACTGTATCTGACCCGGCAGATTTTCAAAAAGCATGTCCATGTTGTCACCTACAATGGAAAAGGGTTTGATATTCCCTATCTGAATAACCGGCTCGCCTATTACGGAGAAAAGATGGTGAGACCCGCGCTGCATTTTGATCTTCTCTATCCCACACGAAGGCTTTACGGAGCTCGTGTCCCAGACTGCTGTCTTGGGACGGTTGAAAGGCATATTCTTCAGATTCCTAGAACTGATGATCTGCCTGGTTATCTGGTTCCTGCCTATTATCAGAATTATCTCCGCACAAGAAATATCGGGGTTCTTGACCCGATTGTAAGGCATAATGAACTGGATGTGGCAAATCTCGCTTTGCTGCTTAGGACCGAATGTGAGGCTGTATATGGATGAAAAAAATATGTATGTAAAATGTGAGGAGGCACGAATTCCGGAATACTGTATGCCCGAGTGTCCGCTCTCCACAAAAATAACAGATTATCTTGCAGGAAAAAATATTCGTCTCTATACGCATCAGGCGGAGGCATTTGATCAGGTATCATGCGGGAAGAATATAATTATAACAACACCGACTGCTTCCGGGAAAACTCTTGCCTATTCTCTTCCTGTCATGGAAAAACTTCTGAAGAATCCCGACGCAACGGCATTATTCATTTATCCGACAAAAGCTCTCACACGTGACCAGCTGATTTTCTTCATAGAGATCGATTCCGCTCTTCGTGCAAGAACAAAGCCGGCAATCTATGACGGGGATACACCACAGGAACTCCGTCCAAAGATCCGTGCGAATTCACGAATCATCCTCACGAACATGTATGAACTTCATCAGATTCTGGCATGGCGTGCAAAATGGGGTGATTTCTGGGCAAACCTCTCGTTTGTCGTTATTGACGAGGCGCACAGGTATCGGGGTATCTTTGGCTCCAACACTTCCCTTCTTCTTCGGAGATTACGGCGTGTCTGCAACTTCTATGATATGGAACCACAGTTCATCCTCTCTTCGGCAACTTTGGGAGATGCGGTATCATTTGCAGAAATACTAACAGGAATGCCGTCTGTGGAAATCAGTAATGACGGCTCACCCCGGGCAAAACGAACATTCCGGATTTATGCTCCTGAAAACAAGAGCAGTATCTCGGCAACGGCCGAATTAGTCCGTTCGCAGATAAATGCCGGCATGCAGACCCTTTGTTTCACCCGTTCACGAAACGCCGCTGAAATAACCGCTATCCGGTGTCGTGAGGAGAAAACCATAGGTAAAATTGCATCATACCGTGGAGGATACCGCCCGGGTGAGAGGAAAGAGATTGAATCTGCGCTCAAAACAGGAAACATGGCAGGAGTATTCAGCACCAATGCTCTGGAAGTAGGAATTGATGTGGGCGGTCTGGACTCTGTTGTCATCAGTGGATTTCCGGGTTCCATGATATCTGTTCTCCAGCAGGCAGGACGTGCAGGACGAAACGGGCGGGATGCCGTCATCACCTTTGTTGCCGGGCAAAACCCGATTGATCAGTTTTATGCCAGAAATCCTGAAGCATTTTTCAACGCACCACGCGAACAGGCAATTCTCGGCATCGAAAACCCCTACATCCTTTCATCCCATCTCCTGTGTGCGGCTGCAGAACTACCATATAAGCCGGAACGCGACAGAAAATATTTTGGCGATATTGCCACAGATATTATTTTCAACCTGAAAGAAAAGCATCTCGTTGCAAGCACTTCGAAAGGATTTGTTTACTGCGGGGTGGAAAATCCAACGCAGACGACACCGTTCTTTGGTATTAACGGAAAGACCTGGTCGGTCATTTTTGGAAGAACCACTCTTGAGACAATGGATGAAAACCAGGCTTACCGGGAAGCATACCCTGGAGCAATCATCTTCCATCAGGGGGAACGGTACCGCGTGGAAAAGACCGATCCGGAACACAATATCATCAGGGTGATAAAATCATCCGATACCTGCCGGACCCGCCCGGTTTCTACAACGGAAATCACCATCAATGCCAGAGAAAAAACCACCCGGCACAACAATATCTTGGTAAACTATGGGGATGTTACTGTTTCGTCACAAATCCTGGGTTACTCGGTAATCGAGTATGACCAGATTGTTGCAACGAATGAACTTACCCTTCCTCCACGGGAATTTACCACTAAAGCATGCTGGATTATCTTTGACGAAGAATGCGGCATTGCTCCTGAAAAATTACCCGGTTCGCTTCATGGAACTGAGCATGTTCTCATTTCTGCCATGCCGCATTTTGTTCTCTGTGACAGATCAGACATAGGGGGCGTATCCACCCCATTCCATTCTGATACTGCGGCACCAACTATTTTCATTTATGACGGAGTTGCCGGTGGAATCGGTCTTGCTGAAAAAGCAACAGAGCTATTTCCGGAAATTGTTCGTTTTGCCCGTGAAATAGTTTCCGGATGTACATGCGAAAACGGTTGTCCCTCCTGTATCCACTCGCCAAAATGCGGAAACAACAATCAGCCTCTGGACAAAGCCGGGACACTTACCCTCCTGTCATACCTTGAACACGAATCAGGAAAACCGTTGTCTATAAATAATTCTGATGTAAATTCTTAATATAGGTTTAAACTATGAAAATCGAACATATTGGTGTTTCTTCCGCAGCATTTGTTGCAGGCGGAGTTCTGACTGTTCTGGGGGCAATCCTTGGAATTATCAAAGGAATCTTAGAGATGTTTAATCTTCAGTTTGATATCGGATTCACTCTGGGTCTCGAGATCGGTATTGCAGCAATCCTGGTTTATTTCATCGTTTTTGCAATCTCAGGATTTGTAATTGGTGCAATTTCCGGAGCTATTTCCGCTTGGGCATTCAATAAAACCGTCAAACTCTATGGCGGACTTGACATCACACTGAAGGAATAAAAAAATATTGAAAATTTCTCACAACCTCCATTTTTGTGTCGGGTTTGTTTCTATCTGAGATTCATCCGGTATATGTTGAATATATGTATACCCGAAAATTTATCTGTTTGAAATCAACTTCAATTAAAAAAAGGTTGATGGAACTTCTCAATATTTTTTTTATTTTTTGATTTATGTAATCAGATGAAGGTCAGGTTAAAGAAGAACATATCAACCGGGTCTTGCCCGGATCTCTGATTTGCTGCTTCAAACTGATACGTACCTGCTTTATTTGCTGTTACAAGCCATTCATACATCCCGCCGCCGCCAATAAGATTCGGATTGGTTACTGTGTAATTCTCATCAAGAACTGTCAGCCCTTCACCGGGCACTGCATTCCAGAAGTATCCGGTGGTCGGGTTTCCAGCGGTTGTGATTTTGGCAACATCTCCTGTTTCTGGGTTGATAGTTCCATTAAATACAACCGATAACATAGTGTCACCATCATGTTCATCATCTGAGGCATTGGAAAACACAAGGGTCTGCGTAATTGTGTATATCGGTTCAACATCTGTTTCCCATGAACGTGAATACCCTGCTTTGAATGTATAGGTTCCTGGTTGTGTGGCAGTGAGAGTATAATACTGATTACCTCCTCCGCCGACCCATCCTTCCGGCACCGGTGTTGCTTCATATGATTCGTTTACCAGAAGGCCGGTACTTTCAATTACCGTCCAGCTGTAACCGGTAGTCGGGTTTGCTGGAAGGATATACTGTATGCACGCATTTTCCGGGATTGCTATTCCCTCTTTCTCAATAGAGACTACAAGAACCGGATCTGTTATTTCATCCGTGACTTCAGGAGAGATACAACCTGCCATGAATATGCAGGCGAACAGCACACATACCCCGATAATGATTATTCTGAATTTGTCCATAACGAATGATAGAACATATAAATATAAAAATCTCTTGTAAAAAAAAGGATGGTTACTCGCCGAGAACCATCTTTGTAAGATCCAGTGGTAAAAGGTACTCGCCGTTTTTGTAGGCACGCATGTTTCCACCGGAGATTTCATCGATTAAAACGACCTGATCCCCGATTTTACCGAACTCGAACTTAATGTCGTAGAGTTCAATGTTCTTCTTTGCGAGCTCCTCTTTCATGATGGTACCGATTTTCTGGGTAAGAACCTTAAGATTCTCATAGTCCTGAGGGGACATGATGCCCAGAATTTCCAGTGCATCTTTGGTTACCGGTGGGTCTTCACGTGCATCATCTTTGAATGTCGTCTCGACAAATGCCGGAAGAGCTGCTGCCTCTTTCACGTAGTCACCGTAACGACGGTAGAAACTTCCTACTGCGCGGAATCTGCAGATGATTTCCAGTCCCTTACCAAATGTCTTGGCAGGTTTTACTGTCATCGTTACATTATCGATGTCAGCACTAATGTAGTGAGTCGGGATTCCTTTTGCATTCAGAATCTCCATGAAGTACTGCGTTAATCTGAGACCAGCACGTCCGGCACCTTCAATAGTTGGGCCAACTGTGTTCATCCCTGGATCGAATACCCCATCAGCACCAGTACAGTTATCCTTAAATTTCAGAAGATAGTTCCCGTTGTCAAGTGAGAAGACGTCTTTTGTTTTGCCGGTGTATACCAATTTCATGGTACATACATGTTGGAATTAACAACGTATAATATTAATTATGCATGATAGCATGTCACACAGTCTCTTGACTTATTTATGATAGGGTTCTCCGTGCAGAATTCGAAACGCGCGATATACCTGTTCAAAGAGAATTAACCGGCACATAGTATGCGTGAAGGTCATTTGAGATAAAGAAAGTTTTTTTCCGGCAGAGTTGAGTACTGCAGAAGACAGACCAAGAGGTCCCCCTATAATGAAACAGAGATTCGTCCCGGAAAGTTTTGCGTCCCCGAAGATGCCGGAAAACGCCTCGCTTGACAATTGAGCGCCAAACGGGTCTAGGGCAATGGTGAAAAAGCCCTCTTTTATGTTTGAAAGAAGCGCATCACCTTCTTTTTCCTTGACGTGGAGCTCTTCGGATTTCGAGGCGTTCTCCGGAATTTTTACATCAGACAGTTCGGTGACAAACAATTTTGCGTAAGGGCGCAGACGTTTTTCATACTCAGCAATGCCTGCTGAGATATATGCGTCCTTGATTTTTCCAATACAGAGAATCTGAATCTGCATTACTCCTCTGTCTGTTGGTTATTATCATCTTTGGAGTCGGTGAGTTTCAGGATTTTATTGTAGCAGTTCACTGCTTCTCTGAGTTTTCCTACAGACTCCTGTGACTTTGCTTTTAGATGCAGGGCTTGGATATGGTCGGGATTGTTTTTGAGAATATGGTCTGCTGCTTTTTCAGCCATGTCAAATCTGCTCTGCTGGAGATAGATAAGTCCACGGCAGAAATACATGTCGGGCTCTGTGCAACCGGCAGACTCTGCCCGATCAAATGCGGATAATGCTTCAACCGGATGACCCGTGACCAATTGCATAAAACCAAGTCCGGAAAGAACATAGGGATTTTTCGCATCAGCCTGTGCTGCCCTCGTCATGTCATCGACGATATCTTTTGGGTCGCCGATTTTGATTGAGGTAAGGGCTTTTTCAATATATAGGAGACTGTTTCTCGGATACTTGGTGATGAGTTTATCAAACTGTCTGATTGCTTCGGCATATTTCCCCGTGCGTGACAGCATGTCCGCATAGGAGAAAAGGGCCCCGGTATTTTCCGGGTCTTCGAGGATAATTTCGGCATACTGTTTGAGTGCTTCTTCAGTTTTTCCCGTGTTTGCAAGTGCTCCGGCATAAAGGAATCTTATGTTCAGGTCGTTTTGGCGAAGAGCCAGGATATCCGCGCAGGCATCAGCCGCTTCTTCGTATCGTCCGAGGTGGTAGAGAGCTTCAGCGCGCAGACGTCTGGTGACCGCGTCGTCCGGATTTGTTTCAAGCAGAAGGTCGTATCCGGATAATGCTTCATCATACGCTCCTTTCATAATATAGATGGACGCGAGTTTTCTGATAATATCGGCATTTGGAACACCTGCTTTGAGATACTTTCCATACACTCCGAGCACCTCATCGTATTTCTGCTGCTGCTCAAGAATGCCTGCGAGTTCCGTCAGGGCTTTTGTATGTGTCTCATCCGTTTCGATCAGGTGATACAGAACTTTTTCAGCATCTTCCATTCTGCCGAGATTTTCATATGAGATTCCTTTATCGAACAGGGCATCCGGGTAGTCATGTTCGAGGGAAAGAACCTGGTCCATGTACTCAATGCAGAGTTTGTATTCACCTTTCAGGAGGTAAACATGACCAAGCGAGTAGATGGTATGAACGTTGTCATAATCTGCGTTAAGAGCAGATGTGTAGCATTCTACTGCCTGGTCAAGTCTTCCAGCCGACATGCTGATATCCCCCCCGAGTGTAAGAAGACCAACGCCTCCGGCACCGTTTGAAAGAGCAAGAGACAAGGCTTCTGCTGCGTCTTCATTTCGTCCGAGAACTGCACATAGTTTAGCGACCTGAATTGCTGCTTCTGGAGTCCCCGGATGCTTATTTAGTATCCTCAGATAGGTTTTCACAGCTTTTTCTGTGTTTCCAGATGCTGCTTCTACCCGTCCGAGCGAGAGAAGAATGCCTGTTTGGTCTGAATGTACATCATCTGCCGAAGTAAATGCCTCAGCGGCTTTATCATATTCTCCGAGCATTTCATACGCCAGACCAAGACCAAGAAATGCAGTTAGGGTATTTGGAGATAGTTCCGCCGCATTCTGATAGTGTGTTACCGATTCTTCATAGAGACCTGCCGAGAATGCCGCATCTCCTGCAAGCAGAGTGGTTGTGAGATCGCGTGGATTGTGGTCTTCGTTAAGGAGATATTCTGCAATTTCTTTTGCCTCCGTATATTTTCCAGTACCACTTAAGGCTTTGAGAAGACTGGAGTATGCAAGGGTATTTTCCGGGGCTAGTCCAACAAGTTTGTTCCATGAGCCTGCTGCCTCTTTATATTTTCCTGCGAGCATCATGGAGGCAGCATGAAGTTCAAGAGCCGCCATATTTTCCGGGGATTTTGCGAGAACGCGTGCAGCCGCATCGCCTGCATACTGATACCGCCCGAGTCCTGTGAGACATCTGCTGTGCAGAAGTTCCATGTCAAGTCTTGATGGTGAGTGACTAAGTACAACTCCTGCGGCTTTGTCCGCTTCATTATACCGGCCAAGAGCGGCAAGAGCGAAACCCTGCATCGAGAGAAGTCCCTCGTTTATAACACCCACTTCAACTTTTACCCGCTCTTTTGGTGATGAGGTACTTTCAAACAGATCAAGGTCCCCGTCCTCAAGCCATTTCATTTTTGCAGGAGATGTCCTGCCTCCGCCTAATTTATTCATCCGCTCGAAACTATCCAGTGCGTCTTTGTATTTCCCAGACAGATACTCAGCACAGCCTTTCATGTACCAAACCGCAGTGTTTGTCTGGTTCAAATGACTGTATTCAAGGAATGCATCTGCTGCACGTCCGAACGAACCGTTCAAAAATGAAATCGTCCCAAGCATATACCATAGTTCGGCATTTGCATAGCCTTTGGAGATGACTTTTTCCAACTGAATTGCAGCTTCTATTCCATTTCCTTCCCAGTAAAGGGAAAGTGCCCGTCGAACAGTGATGGTAATATTTTCAACAGTTGAGTGCTGCTGGACCATTCCATAAGCAGCACTTGCATTCTTAAAGTTTCCAAGGCTTTCTTCGAGTCGTGCCCGGTGATACCAGCCGAGAGAGTCATCTGCAGGGAGTTTTGCATATCTTTTTAGTGCCCCGTCTGTATCCCCCATCATCTCACAGCAGAACGCAGCATTGGTAATCATATCCGGATTTCCATCTGAGGATAATTCATCATTAAGGGTTTTTGCCAAACTAAATTCCCCGCTTCGCATTAAGAGTTCGGCATAACGCTTACGGTACTGCATATTTTTAGGAGATACGGAGAGGGTCTGGGAGCAGATCTCTGCAGCTTCTTTATATTTGCCGGAACGCTCAAGCCATTCACATTTTCTGTCTTTGAGGTATACCTCATTCTCGGTAAGAACGAGGTGGTCAACGGCAGAAAGTGCCTCTTCGTATTTCCCGGCATCTCCAAGGATAAGGGCAAGTGATGTCCACGCCTGAAAGTCACCCGGATTAAGTTCCACTGCTTTGGCATAAGATCTGGCAGCAGCGTCATATTTCTGATTTAGTCTCTGACAGGATGCAAGTCGTGTCCAGAGATTAGCCGCGCCCGGCTCTACTTCAAGAGCTTTTGTGAAATGCTGGGCGGCATCATCATAGTTTCCCTTTTCATATGCCTGTTCACCCCGCGATATCCACTGGTTATGTTTGTCACTTTTTCCAAAAAGGCTGCCAATATCTACCATTCTCTTCTCCTCAAGATTATGATTAGAATATTTCAGTCATGTGATTATAAAGACTATCCCGGAGATATATGTGCCAAAACGTGTAGCTTAATATGACAGGACACAATAGGAATACTATGGATTCCAGTGAGACTGGTAAGAAACTGCGTGATGCACAGAATTTACCGTATGATCCGGATACTCTCCGAAGAATTAATGAACATCCCTGCTATAGTCCGGAAGCACGTCATCTTTTTGGACGATGTCATGTGGCAGTCGCTCCAAAGTGTAATATACAGTGTAATTACTGTGTCAGGGACTTTGATTGTGTGAATGAGTCACGCCCGGGTGTTACGAGTAAGATTCTCTCTCCAGGTGAGGCTATGGAGAGAATCGACGAAGTCATGGCCACGATGAAGCATATTCGGGTTGTGGGTATTGCAGGACCCGGGGACCCGCTCGCAAACGAGGAAACGTTTGAAACGCTCAGGCTCGTTCACGAAAAATACCCTGATACAATTCTCTGTCTCAGTACAAACGGCATGCTTCTTCCTGATAAGATTGATCTTCTGGATAAGTACGGTGTTAGAAATATCACTGTTACGCTGAATGCGATTGATCCTGCCATCGGCGAGAAGATTTATTCATTTGCTGAGTATGACGGAAAGCGATATCACGGTCGTGAGGCAGCAGAACTTCTTTTGAAGCATCAGCTTATTGGTATCGAAGAGGCAGTAAAACGCAAGATGCTGGTAAAGATTAATACCGTATATATCCCGGGAGTGAATGATGAACATATTCCGGAGATTGCAAAAAAGGTTGGAGCAATGGGTGTGTTCAATTTCAATATCATCCCGCTTATTCCCCAGTATAAATTCAAGGATATCGTTCCGCCGACACCGGAAGATAAGGCACATATGCATGAGCTTTGCGCTCCGTTTGTCCGTCAGATGCGTCACTGTCAGAGATGCAGGGCGGATGCAGTAGGAATTCTGGGTAAGGATGTCCAGAACGAGTTAGGATGCGGCGGAAAAGGTGATGGTTCCGGAAAAGGTTGTAACGGCGGAGAACTATAGTTCTCTTTGCAAACCTTTCGTTTGCTTATCTAAGCCGGTTTATGGACAACATAAACATGCGAACGTAGGGGTTATTTACTTTTTAGGTGACTGAGAAGGACATTACTTTTTTTAAATTCATTACTTGTTTTTTGTTTGTCACTCAGTTGGTTAACACTCTCTACCCCAACAATTAAACCCTGTACCTGCCAATAAATAATCACCTTACATACACCCGTCCCACGCTTCACAGGTTTGGCGGACAAAAACGGTCGGATGGGGAATTCGGAAACCTTCCCATCATACAACAATGATATCACAAATATCGAGTGAGCCCAAGGCTACGGAAAATGCCGTGAGGCTCTCTACACTCTCGGGTATATTCTATCCAAAAAATGGGAAAGAACTGGAAAGAAATATTTCCACTTTTTTTGCATCTACGGTTACGTCTGTTTCAAATCCGTATGGTATACTCGTTCCTCATGCAGGATATGTCTACTCCGGACCAACAGCCGCATGCGGGTATGCAAGAATCTCCCAGGATTTTGCCGGGACCTTTCTTGTCATCGGTCCAAGCCATGCGGGATTTAAAACATGCACCTCTGACCTGATCTGGGAAACTCCGCTAGGACCTGTCCCTCCCGATACTGAGTTCATCACTGCTCTTGGCGAGTTCATCCCGGTTCGGAATGATTTTGCCAGAATCAGGGAAAACTCGCTTGAAGTTCAGATGCCGTTTATTCATCACCGGTTCCCCAGAGCAAAAGTAGTCCCTGTTCTGATGGGAGACCAGTCATTCGAAGGTGCGGCGCGTCTTTCTAAAGCGGTAATATCCGCAGCTGATAAAACAGGTACACGCCCGGTCATCATTGCATCCGGAGACTGTTCCCATTATGTATCGGCTAAGAAGGCCAGAAAAGATGATTTAACTGTCCTTGCCGCTATTAAAAACCTTGACACCCCGGCATTTTATGAAGCTCTCTTTGAAATACAGCCATCAATGTGCGGATACGGTTGTATTGCCACGATGGTAGAGGTCTGCAAATCATTCGGCGCAAAAGAAGCCCGTGTTATTTTGTATACTACTTCTGGTGACGTTTCCGGCGACCTGAATGAGGTAGTAGGATATGCCGCAATGGAGGTTGTCTGAATGGCAACCTGGAGCGCCCCCGGCAAGGTCTTTCTCTTTGGCGAACATGCAGTCGTATATGGTAAGCCAGGCATTGCTATGGCAATTAAGCCCCGGGTTCAGGTTACTGTCCGTCATTCCCGGTATTTTCAGAAACCTAATTCTCCCTACATTTCTGAGTGTTTCAAACTCACTGATGTGAAAGGGAGTGTATATGTCAAATCCCAGCTACCGAGTGCATCGGGACTCGGGTCATCAGCGGCGGTGACGGTAGCAACACTCTTTGCCATAAATGAGGAGTTTGAACTTGATTATAGCCGTGAAGAAGTTGCCAACCTTGCCTTTGAAGTTGAAAAAATTAGTCAGGGGGGGCGGGCGAGTCCCACCGACACGTATGTGTCAACGTTCGGCGGCATGGTCTTCATCAGAGGGAACGAAAAGCGCCGGCTTATTCCTCCGCAGAACTTTTCGATAGTCATCGGCAACTCACTCGTACCCCACAACACCGGGGAGATGGTGAACCGGGTTGCTGACCTTCTGCAGCACTCTCCTGTCGTTGCGAACGGTATTATGGATGCTATTGGCGGGGTGACCATGGAAGCTATGCACCATCTGGAGAACCCAAAAGAGTTGGGTGTCCTCATGAACCGTAATCATGCCCTGCTTGATGCTCTTGGGGTAGGTCACCCGGCATTGTCCCACCTAGTCCTTGCTACACGTGCAGCAGGAGCATACGGGGCCAAACTCTCCGGAGCAGGCGGAGGTGGGTGTATCTGGGCATTATGTTCAAAAGGTACCCGGAATCGGGTGGTCAGTGCAATTGAAGACTGCGAAGCCCGCCCGATAACCACATCCATCGATCTTGATGGCGCACGGAGGGAAAAGGATGAATGAGCCGGTAATTATCAAACTTGGCGGCAGCATCGTCACGAAAAAATCCGAGACCGGTGTTGTTGACTTCCCAAGAATCCGCATGCTTGCGGAGCAGATTGCTCCGTTTGCCCGGGTTAATCAGTTCATCATCGTTCACGGAGCAGGATCCTGCGGGCACCCTGAAGCAAAAGCATATGATATTCCCGGTGGAGTAACAAAAGAAAACGCGGCTGGTATTTTTGTCACGCATGAAGCGGTTGCAAGACTCAATCACATGATTATTACCGTTCTTCGTGAAGCAGGAATCGAAGCTGTATCACTTTCCCCATTCGGGTGCTGCCTCGCTGAAAACGGACGTCTTGTATCTGCGGGTGTTTCGCAGATTAAACAGATGCTCGCACTTGGCCTCGTCCCTGTCCTGCACGGTGATGTGGTCATGGACACAAAACGCGGTGCCTGTATTATTTCTGGGGACCAGATTGTCCCATACCTGGCAGTAAAGCTCGGTGCAAAACGTATCGGGTTGGCAACTGATGTAGGTGGTGTTCTTTCAAACGGTGAAATAGTCCCGGAGATAACCCGCAGAAATGTTGTGGACATTGACCTTGGAGGTTCCTCTAATACTGATATAACAGGCGGTATGCGTGGAAAAATCAACGAACTCCTTTTCCTTGCGGATGAAGGAATCGAATCGCATATCTTTGCTGCAAACCGAATGACAGACTTCCTTTCCGGGAAAAACTGCGGAACCCTGGTGAAAAAATGACCGGAGATTCATGTACATCATCACGAAAACTCGATCACCTGCGTATCTGCAGTGAAACAAACATAGCTGCGGGCAGTGCCGGCTTTGAAGACGTCAGACTTGTACACAATGCATTGCCTGAATGCAATCTCGATACAATTGACATGTCGGTGAATTTTCTTGGAAGAAAACTCGCATCACCGCTTTGTATCGCTGCAATGACCGGAGGTCACCCGGATACTAAAGAAGTGAACCGCGTTCTCGGCTGTGCTGCCGAAAAGTATGGTCTTGTCATGGGTGTTGGTTCACAGCGGGCAGCACTGGAAAATCCGGAACATGCAGACAGTTTTCGAATCGTGCGTGATGTTGCACCGCATGCCTTCCTTTGCGGCAACCTTGGTGCTGTCCAGCTTGTCACACATGGTATGGACTGGGTTGAGCCAGCAATAGAAATGATTGATGCAGATGCACTTTGTATTCATCTGAATTTCCTCCAGGAAACGATTCAGCCAGAAGGTGACCACAATGCCGCCGGATGCCTTGCTGCAATCTCTGAGGTTTGCAAAGAGGCAAAAGTTCCTATAATCGTAAAAGAGACCGGATGCGGTATTTCGTCAGAAGTTGCCGCCCGGCTTTTCGATGCCGGTGTTTCAGCAATAGATACCGGCGGATACGGCGGCACGTCGTGGGCGAAAATCGAAGGCATTCGTGTACAGAACCAAAACACTGCCAGTGATAAAACCCAGACCAGACTCGGATACTCTCTCATAGAATGGGGGATTCCGACCGCGGTCAGTGTTTTTGAGGTAGCGAAGGTGAATAAAGGACCGGTCATTGCGACAGGTGGTCTTAAGACCGGTCTTGATATTGCAAAAGGAATCGCCCTTGGTGCAACGCTTGGGGGAATGGCTCTGTCCCTTCTCAAACCAGCGCTTGCCGGAGAGGACGAACTCGGAAATGCAATAGACACAATTCATGCGGAACTTACTGCTGCAATGTTTCTCTGCGGGGCAAAAGATATACCCACCCTTTCAAGGGCAAGGTATTACCTCAAAGGGGACGTCAGGCAGATGATTCGATAAAAAAAGGAAACAGAATATGGTAGAAATAGAAGTTATAGCCGTTGGCGGATACAATGAGGTCGGAAGGAACATGACCGCGGTCCGTGTCGGCAAAGAGATTGTCATTTTTGACATTGGATTATATCTGGACCCGATAACGGGAAGCAACAATGTGGATATGGAGAACATGCACTCCCTGGATCTTATCCAGATGGGTGCAATTCCTGACGACACAGTAATGAACTCGGTTGAAGGAACCGTTAAGGCAATCGTTTGTACGCACGGTCACCTTGACCACATCGGTGCAATCCAGAAACTCGCTCACAGATATAACTGTCCGATTATCTCAACGCCGTATACGAATGAGTTAATCAAACAGCAGATTGAAGGTGAACGTAAATTTTCCGTGATGAACAAGACCTTTGCACTCAAAGCAGGCGGGAAATATACCATCTCCCAGAACGTGACCTTAGAGTTCGTCCGTGTCCAGCACAGTATTATCGATGCTATCATAGCAGTTCTTCACACCCCGGATGGCTGTGTGGTTTACGCAAACGATTTCAAGTTTGATATGACGCCGGTTATCGGAGAACCACCAGACATTGCCCGCCTCCGTGAACTTGGAAAAGAGGGTGTCAAGGTCCTGATCGTCGAATCACTGAACATGGATGACAGAGGCTATTCTCCAAGTGAGCAGGTTGCACGTCTCAGAGTCCGTGATGCGATAATGCGCTGTGAAGATGACAAAAACGCCATCATCGTTTCAACCTTTGCGTCACAGATTGCGAGAATCAAAACAATCACAGAGTGTGCAAGAGAAATCGACAGAATTCCAATTCTTCTTGGTCGCAGTATGGAGAAATATAACACCACTGCAGAAATCCTGAAGCAGGTCGCTTTCCCTCAGGGAACCAGCATTTACGGAAACCGAAAGACAACCGACCGTATGCTCCGCCGTGTTGTAAAGGAGGGAAAAGAAAAGTTCCTTCTCGTAGCAACCGGTCACCAGGGTGAACCGGGGTCTATGCTTTGCAGAATGGCAGCAGGCGACACACCTATGAAGATTGAAAAGGGAGATAAGGTCATGTTTTCAGCAAATATTATCCCGACTCCGACAAACTATGCCCAGCGTGCCGAGGTTGACCGTCTGCTGATACGACAGGGTGCAAGAATCTTTGATGGTCTGCACGTAACCGGTCACGCATATTATCAGGAACATTACGATCTTCTTAGCATGCTGAATCCCGAGCATATCATTCCATCCCACGGTCCGTTCAGCATGAAGGCCGGTTATGTGCAGCTTGGTTCCGAATTCGGTTATGCACTGAACAAGGAGATTCATATCATGCAGAATGGAGACAGGCTCGTTCTCCCGAAGTGAGATAAATTATGGAACTTGCAGAGTACCTGAAACTGGTTGCCGCCAAAGTGGATATTGAGGCGGATGAGTACAGTAAAGCAGTGAACACAACCCTCCAGAAAGCGTCGGCACATCTCTTAGTCAGTGGAGGCAAACGCCTTCGCCCTGCCTTTTTGCTTCTTTCAGCGGATGCAATCCGTAAAGGTTCATCTGAAGATGTATTTCAGGCAGCTCTTGCTTTAGAGTGGACGCATACCTTCACGCTCGTTCATGATGATATCATGGACGGCGATTCGCTCCGCCGGGGTCGTCCAACGGTTCACGTTGTGTGGAATGAGGCGACCGCAATATTAGCGGGTGATGTTTTGTATGCAAATGCATTCGAGCGTCTTTGCTGCGTAAAGAATACAACGGCAGAGGCAAAGGTTATCGCCGTTCAGATGCTCGCCCACTCCTGTCATGAATTGTGCGAAGGTCAGCAGGAAGATGTTTCTTTCGAGACGAGGTCGGATGTCACACTAGATGAATACTTATCAATGGTCATGAAAAAGACCGGCGCATTATACGCGGCTGCTGCTGGAATCGGGGCGGTTCTAGCGGGTGGTGATATGAAACAGATATCGGCCCTTTATACGCTTGGCAGGAACACCGGCATCGCCTTCCAGATTCAGGATGATATCATCGACCTTCTGGCACCTTCGGAAGTATCCGGTAAGAACCAGGGATCGGATCTCCGTGAGAATAAACAGACCATTCTGGCAATTATTGCTCGTGAATCCGGAGTTGACCTTTCCAAATATCATAAACCTGACCTTTCTAAAGAAGAAATCGCAGAAGCAATCAGTCTGCTGGAAACTTCCGGCGTCCTGGATAAAGTCCGTGGCATTTCAGAAAAGCTGATTTCCGACTCGAAAACGGGTCTTTCTGTCCTTCCTGATTCTGAAGAGAAAAAACTGATTCTTGAAATGGCTGACTTCTTCATAGCAAGAGGTTACTAACTTTTTTTGGCGGGACCTTTGGTCCCTTAGCCGAGCAGGTCCTCAGACTTGCGGTTTGGCGCTAAGGTCATTACATTGTCCCGCTCCCTTTAAGATACGTACAGGTATATGCCCGCAGATTGATGATGAATCACGCCTAAATAATACTGCATGAAGTTTTCACGGGAAATAGAACTTCGGGGTCATATTGTTGACTCTGGTATCCTTAACAAAGTAATGGACACCGTGGTTGAATACAATGGTGATTTTGAAACGGAAGAGTTCACACTTGGGAGGCAGAAGACTGATCCCAGTTATGCCAGAATGGAGATTTCTGCCAAAACGCCTGAGCAGTTAAACAAACTTATCAGTGAACTCAGACGTCTTGGTGTTATCGTTACCGGAGAAGCTGAAGCGACGATTCAGACAGTACAAAAGCCGAAAGTCGCACCTGAAGGTTTCTACTCAACGACCAACCACCCGACCTTCGTTCATTATATGGATTCCTGGATTCCTGTCAATACTATGAAAATGGATTCACTCATTTGCGTTGATATGAAGAATAAAACTGCAAAATGTGTTGTACAGGGAAAACTACAGCCGGGCGACGAGGTAGTCGTTGGTGAGGAAGGTATCAGGGTTGATTTCCCCGAGCGGCCGCGTGAGATAGGAGTTTTCGAGTTCATGGGCGGCGATGTATCATCTGAACGGCCTAGCAAAACCCTCATCAGGCAAATCGCAAAAGAACTTCTTGTGGTCAAAGCAAGCGGCAAAAAAGTAGCCCTTGTGGGCGGACCTGCTATCATCCACACCGGAGCATCAGAGGCAGTGGCTGCCATGATTAGGGAAGGATACATTGATGTTCTCTTTGCGGGGAATGCTCTTGCAACCCATGATCTTGAGTACAGCTTATATGGCACATCTCTTGGTATGGACCTTAAAACAGGCGAACTCGTAAGCGGGGGACATCGTCACCATCTGTATACCATCAATAAAATCATGAATGCCGGTTCAATCAGGGCAGCTGTTGAATCCGGGCTCATAAAAAGCGGTATTATGTACGAATGCATCAAAAACAATGCGCCGTATGTTCTCGCCGGCTCGATTCGTGACGACGGACCTTTGCCTGATGTCATCCAGAATTCTATGGAATCTCAGGATGCGATGCGGAACTATATCCCGGAGCTTGGTATGGTCTTAATGGTCGCAACCCTTCTCCATTCAGTAGCTGTAGGAAACCTGCTCCCATCTCACGTCAAAACCATCTGTGTGGACATTAACCCGGCATCTGTTACCAAACTCATGGACAGAGGAACTTCCCAGGCGATTGGAATGGTCAGCGATGCCGGAACATTCATGCCTCTTCTGTTAGAAGAACTCAGAAACCAGTCGAAGAACTGACTGGTATATTCTTTTTAAGCCTTAAAACTATTTTTTTCCCAAAAAAGTATATTGAATCTGCCGGCTGTCATTGCCCGGACATTTAGGTAAACTTCAGCGTACTAAGTACCAGCACTTTCGTTGTTCCATCCCTGAATATGCCCCTCACTTCCACACCCCTTGACCCCGTCACACCACTTGCCGCCTGATGATACACAACATTCTCTGCTTTTTGCGGCACATCTATAACCAATTTGGATTCAAATCCATCAATATGCATTGAAAGTTGTGCTAATTCATCAACTCTCCTCCCGCCGTAAATGTCCACTATAACATCATCACCTACAATACTCACATGCAGCAGCACATCAGGATCATCAAGAGTTGTATCAATCATATATGATGTCCCGAACAATGCCGCAAAGAAACTGCCAATCAGGATGATTATTACTGCCATTGAGAGAAACATCGCCATTACAAATCTTTTCTGTCTCTGGTTTGTCTTTTTGTACCTGATTGCCATCTCTACTTACTCCAGATTTAATTTTCTGCCGGAATAAGTCGATTTATCTGTCGGCTCAATATAGTTCAGCAAATAATTTTCATGTTGTGTAATTGAATCCAAAACGGGACTATACATCACTCCGTCGCCTGTCTTTGCTCCGGCAATTAAATGCTGCACAATCTCAACCCCTGTCATATCTTCCGCAGACCAATGGTTAGCCCCTACCGGGTATGGCTGATATTGGGGTGACAGCACAGTTCCATTCATTTCATAGGCAAATATATACAGTTCCCCGCTGATGAAATCACCATTCGGGTTGTTGAACTCGGCAGGAGCCTCCTCTTTATCTATTCTCTGAACACAGACATATACATTCTGAACGAAGTTTTTCATCTTCTCCTTCTGAGCATTTTTGGAGGTGTATGCGTATTCGGTAATTTTATATCCAGTATCCGTGGAGTTGGGGTCATCTATTGTGTAGTAATGGGTCATCTGTTAGGTTCCAGTCATCCACAGGTTGTTCTGTTTATCAACTATGTATTCTCCGGATGAAAACAGGATATCACGCAGGTGTTTAAGTAAGGTGGGGGTGACCGGGTTTTCATCAATAGGTACTCCATACAGTTCCCTTGCGGCATTCCACATAGAAGCGGGAATATTATTTATTTTCTGACCAATAATGCTGGCAAATAGATGAAGGGTATTATTCATGTCCTAAAAATACTCCGCTGAAACAGGTTCAAAGTTTGGTGAGTCTTTGGGTAATTCTCTACACCTCATGGTGAATATGAGGGGTATTGTCATGCAGAAAATTATAATGGATTCCGAATCACTGTTTCACCACATTTTCTAATGAACAATATGGGGGGAAACTAATTATATCTTATTATTGGAAATCACTTTTATATCCGTTAGCTAATAAGTATTGCCTCAAAAGATCCGCAGAATGCAGGTTGTATAAATACCTGATTTCGGTGAAACAATGCAGAACAACCATTTTTTCAGGGAATTCTGATATGAGATAATTATTGAGAGGAGAGTTTTGTGAACTCCCGCAAAAAAAAGGTTCAGGTGAATTTGACTGTATAGAGTTTCAGCAGGAGAGATCTTCCGTTGGAGAAGACCCCGCGTACGGCTACATCATGGGTTCCGGTTATTCCGGCACATGCTCCCAGAAATGTCACTTCTCCTGTGCCGTTATTCGGAGCGGGTTTTGATGCAATCGACTGCGGCAGTGTCACTCCCTCAATTTCTACTGATAGTGTCAGCAATTCATCAACCCTCCTCCCCTCGTAAATCGTTACCACAATATCATCACCCACTATAGCTACATGAAGCAGCACATCAGGATCCTCAAGCGACTTATCAATAATGTATCCTGTTCCGAAAAATGCCGCAAACAAACTAACACAGAGGATAATCAGAATTACCACTCCGAGAAACATTGTCATAACCAGGCGTTTTTCTCTCTGGCTTTGTTTTCGTTTGTATCTTATTGACATGTTATCACTCCAGAATAATCATACTGCCATAGTAGGTATCTTCAGTAACCGGTTCCACATAAATCAGAACATAAACGTCTTTTTCAAGTTCTGGGTCCCAGACGAGACTGTAAATCA
>DATESH010000083.1:0-4527 GCA_035270965.1 Methanocorpusculum sp. | reverse complement strand
ACGACCGGAAAGAGTTCCCGGGTCAATACCACGGAAGCGGTAGCATTCGAGGTAGGTTCTCTGGTAAGGCTGACAGGGTGCATTCTGCATAGAGTCAGTGAACTGGATGTATCTTACACGGTCACCTGCTTTCGCTCCTTCGGTCGGTTTAACGAGCTTCCGGATCGGGCAGTCAGGTTCTCCCTGTTCTGCGAGTGGTGGATGTGCGGACGGGTATGCCTGTCCTGGTGCACGGTGTCCTAAGATAAGGACAATGTCCTCATCGGTGACGCTGCGAATCTTTTCGAGCTTTACGTTCGGGTTCATCTGGTTGCGGCGGTTTTCTGCAACTTTTGAAGTTCCCGGACCATACTGTGGTTTGAAGGCCATAGTTTTGTTCACCTAGTTTGTAGTTTTAATAATTTTCAGTACTTCATGAATGACAGTCGAGATAGCAACACGACTCGGAGTCTGCCCCCGGGTAATTCCGGTAACAATCCCCATTATGGTGCCTTTGGTCCGAATGTCATCAGGTTTTGGCATGACGTACGAAGTCTTTACTCCAACCCGTGCGAAATCCTCATAATCAACTGGAGCCTGGCAGACTACAACAGCATTGACGTTGCATTCCTGCAGAATCTTCCTTGACTTGTGGACCACGTGGGACCGTATGTTTCCATGGTGTAGAACAGCCACTTTGTGACGTTCTATCTGTTCTATTTCGCGGTCAAGAATTCCAAAATTTGAGCCGAGTGCAACCCCGCCGATATCCGCGTCTGGTGGGACGCCGCTGCCTGCGTTCAGCACCAAGGTACTTACGCTGTATTCAATCCCCTGCTGCCGCAGTGCTGACGTAATATCACAGACAGGTTTTGTAATATGTCTCCTGCCGGGAGACATTGCCACGATGATGACGTCGGGATTTTTACATTCAGAGATGGTTCCCCTCTGAGCAAGAGAGCCTCCCTTGCCCATACCCATACTCTGTCTGCAGTCGACGAGTTGTGTTACACGACCAAGCGGCATAATTATTTGATACCCTGAAGAATGATAGGGCGCTGCTTGCTTTTTGGATCGCTCATTCCAAGAATTCTTTCATCATCAACAATACCATACTTGGCATAGTCGGTGGTGGTCATATTCGATCGCATGTAGATACCTTCGGTAATTCCATACGGGAACTTGTCAGCAAAGACCTCATCACATGCCGCCTTGACATGCGGAATCACAGAAGCATCTTCCATTTCTATAAGAATTGCACCAACCTGAACGTGGAGTAAATAATCCTCGCCGCATACTTTAATGATGCGCCGGTTCGTGTTATCATTGATTTCACCTCTCGCAGGCCCATAAGGTACGGTTTCTGGAAGATTTGGCCCGTTTAATATGAGTCGGCGGATACCAGCTACTGCGTAGAGTTTCCCGAGAAGAGTCTCGGTTGTCTCCGGATTCAGGAATCTTGTGGGGACGATTCTTAGTTGTGGGTATTTAGTTTCTGTCATTCAATTTCCTTTCCGCCTAAGCGGAAATTAGTACAGTCTTATACTGATTTAGCGATTGCTTGGAGTGGGTGTGCGAACTCATCGATCTGACCGTAGGTATCACCGTATACTTTTGCGGTTCCCTCCGGAGTGAACATCTGAGTACCTGCATCAAGTGCACAAGCTGCAACGATACATGGCATACCGACACCGGCTGCATGACGGGTAACGACGTGGTTACCGTTGAAGATACCGGGTCCTCCTCCACCATAGATAGAGTGACTGAAGAAGGAGAATCCAACTGCAACACCCATTGTTCTTCCAAAGTCTGAACCTGGAAGTCCGGTTTCGTGCTCAACAAGGTCGTTGAAGTACAATAAGGTTGACGAGACTGCCTGGGCGAAACGTCCGGCACCACAGTTAACCATGGTTGCTGCAAGAGTACCTGCAGAAGTGTATGCATTCCAGAGCATTGGGTCTTTGGTCTCGTATGGTTTGAAGTAGCCACCCTTTGCGGCTGCGCCCTGGGTAATGACTTTGTCTTCAATTGCACGCTCGACTAAGGACTGGACAACAGTACCAATAGTACCTGTCTGACCGTTCTCTTTTACGAGATCGTAGACCATGTTGTTGGCGTTGAGACCCTGGTAGGCGAACAGTAATAGCTGTGCACGTTCGAACGGACCGATTGCACTGCCCATTTCGAACTCTCCTGCCTGCTCAAAGACCGCTGCGAGTGCTGCACCCTGCATTGCGTTCTTGTGAGTAATCATAACAGACTGGTTTGCCGGAATGTTACGAAGTGCATATCCAAGAGATTCGTTGTTCTGCGGGATGGACATGATCATGGAGCATGCTCCACCTGCCAGATCCATTGTCACCGGGTAGGTACCAAATACTGCTGCCTTGACGGTGTTTGCATTGAACATGTCTACTTTGAACTGCTCGACAACTGCATAGGTAGTTGCTGCTGCGACAGAGGTCAGAGCTGCATCGTAAGTAGCTGCTGCTGTAAGACGTGAGGACGGGACCTTGATTAACAGAAGTTTTCCGCCGTTATAGCGTTTAATCTGAGTGTCATCGCCTGCTTCAACAGAGACATACTCTTTGATTTTTGCTTCAATCGCATCGATATTGCCGATGAGATCGAGGTTAAGTTCACGACCAAGAATCTGCTGGTGCTTACCGATTTTACCGGTTTTTAAAGCTTCCTGCATTCCACCGATGTTGACTGCAACGGTTCTCTTGGTGTCGTCGATGATTTTCTTTACTGCCGGGTTAACCAGCGGACTGATCTTCTCAAGAGCAACATTGCTCTTTAAGAGCTTACCGTTGTCATCGTAAAGATCAATTACATCTTTGAATTTTGCCATAATTTTTTCCTCGTTTGTAAGGTGATTTGTTTGGCTGTTTTACAGTTACTTTTTCTGAAAATTGCTGCTAGTCGCTAATAGAATCGCTGATAGTTAATGACGGTTACTTTTTCACGTCCACGGCCGGGCTTTTGCAAGCCCATTGACCAGGCAGATGAGCGTAGCTACGACATCCGCCCCCTCTCGGGACAATAACACTATTTCTTTGTGTCCTGATATAAGTATTCTCTTTAGAAGAGCAGAAAAGACAAAATAATTGATTTTCATTATTCCAGCGTCATTTTAAAATCTAATTATGCGGACAGGTTGTTTTGAGGATTGAAGCCTTTGAATATAATGAACCGGATATATTCGTACCACATTATTACACTAACACATCAAATTGTTGTTACTAATATATGCGCTCCCCGGAACACAAACGGGAAACCTCGCGCGAAAATAGTCCTGAAGGTCTATTATCAAGCACACCCTACCAGTATAGCACAATGCTTAGATTTGCAGTAATAGGTCATAAAGCTGTCACCACATCGGATTTTTCCCTGAACGATATGCCGGGCGGAGCAGGGCGGATGGATATTTTGTGCAGATGCCTAAACGCCTCATTCTTCCTTAGTCACGACCTTCGGCGAAACACTGAATGTATACTTATCCTGAAAGGAGGTGAACAGGCAGACCCGGCCAGCACCATCACACTCAGATTCTCCGGAGAAAAAATAAAATCCCTTAACCCGGATGAAAGAAGCGGAGGTGCATTAATCAAAAAAGCCCTTGTCACAATTCCCGAAGAGGAATATCAGAGAGCTGCTCCCGGCATCTTCATTCGAAAAAGCGGTCTTGCACAACTTCTCGAAGATTATCCATTCGCCGTTCTTGATGAAAACGGTGAAGATATCAGAACCGCCGAAATCCTCCCTGAAAACTATATCTTAAGTGATCATCTAAACTTCACTGAAGAAGAACTGGAACTTATCAAAGACCTCCCGAAATACTCGGTAGGTCCCCGCATCCTCCATGCTGACCACACAATTACAGTTATCCTAAATGAATTTGACCGCCGGGGAGAACAAGCCTAAATGGTTTCCCGTCCAATAATAATGAATCAAATGCTCGAACTCGTCAACACAATATTAGAGTATGGAGACATTTGCGACCACTGTCTCGGACGGCTGTTCGCAAAAAAATCCTTTGGACTCACTAACGAAGAACGGGGGCATTCCCTCAGAATAGCCCATGCTCTCGCTTACAATATACCCTACAAACCATACGAAAAAGGAACCTGCTGGGTCTGTAACGATTTATTCGACACCATCCCATACTGGGCAGAAAAAGCCGCTGCTGCTATGGAAGGTATCGATTACGACACATTTGTCATCGGAACCCGGGTTCCGCCTATGATGGCAGAATCCGAAGAGATGCTCTGGTCGGACCTTTCACTTGAAAATCCCGAACCCCTGAAATCCGAGATGAACCGTGAGGTCGGAAAAGCAGTCTCAGCCCTAACCGGCAAACGCGGAGATACAAAAAATCCCGAGGTAACCGCTGTTTTGAATATCGCAGATGACTGCGTCGAACTCCAGATTGCATCCATCTACTTCTACGGCAGATACCTGAAATATGAACGCGGCATCCCGCAGACACACTGGGATTGTCGCGCATGCAAAGGGAAAGGTTGCGAAAAATGCAACTATACCGGC
>DATESH010000082.1:0-4225 GCA_035270965.1 Methanocorpusculum sp. | reverse complement strand
TGATTCAGTCAAAACGCAATGGATCCTGACTCCTGATACGCAGATCAGAGCCAAACCCGTCAGCTGGACGTATTCACAGCTGGTTATTTTTCATGTTTCCATCCATGTCCCCCTTTTCGCGGCATTACGCTGATTTTGGTGGGTTTTGTGTGGGCGGGTTGGCGACGCACTCGACGACCCCAGTTGAGGTCACCCCCTCGCAAATTGGATTCACACCAACACGGCGTAAGTCCTGCTCAACTATGTTTGCGGGAATCTCTTTACAGCAATCCCCTGAAATACTCCACAGTTTCTCCGATTCCATCCTCAATCGAGTATTTCGGCGAATATCCCAGTTCTTTCTTTGCTTTGGATATGTCGGAGACCGAGTCTGTGATGTCGCCCGCTCTTGGTGCTTCGTAGATAATATCGGTTGAGACCCCGGCAGCCCGCATGACCATCTGAGCAAGTTCATTCAGCGAGGTCTGCCTGCCGGTTCCAATGTTGAAGAGCCCGCAGACATGGGAGTTCATAGCAAGCAGATTCGCCTGGACGACGTCTTTGACGAAGACGAAGTCGCGGGTCTGCTTACCGTCTCCGAAGATGACCGGCTTTTGTCCCCGGATGATTTTTTCGGTGAATTTCGGGATGACTGCCGCGTACTCGGATTTCGGGTCCTGACGCGGACCGAAGACATTGAAGTAGCGGAGTGCGACCGTCTCCAGGTCATAGAGTCCGGCAAATGTTTTGCAGTACATCTCGCCGGTAATCTTCGACACCGCGTATGGAGAGAGAGGTTCGGGAATCATATCCTCCCTTTTTGGAAAGACCGGGTTATCGCCGTATGCAGCGGCCGATGCAGAGAGGACGACTTTGCGGATATGATTGTCCTTCGCGGCGTTAAGGATATTAAGCGTGCCTGTCGCGTTTACCTCGTGAACGAGCGACGGGTTCTCTATGGATTTCTGCACGCTGGCAATCGCTCCCAGATGGAAGATTCCTTCGATGCTGTGGTTCCTGCATATCCGGTCAAGGAGATCCTTGTCAGTGACTGAACCTTTGATGAATTCAGCATCCGGGTTGATGTTTGCGGCTTTGCCTGCCGACATGTCATCGAGAATGATGATGTCCTGATTCTGACGGATGAGTTCTTCTGCGATGTGGGATGCGATGAAACCGGCTCCGCCTGTGATGAGATATTGCATTATTTTCTCTCCTGTGCTGTTAATTTAGGCAGGAAAGAATATGAGGTTTACCCTGCTGCGGGAGAAGTTCTCCGCCTTCGCGAAACAAAGTTGAGGCATACGGAATCCTCATTATGCAGTACCGCAAATAATACAACAAATGCCGGACAAAGACCTAGCTGCAAATCTTGCCAATATGGCGAATCCAAAGAACATACCAAAGGATCTGGTGCTCATTCTGATTTGGGTCGCGCTTGCAGTTTTGATGATTTATGTTCCGGTTCTGAATGATACATTTCTGCGTGTGATTTTTGCGGTGCCGGTGATTTTGTTCATACCGGGCTACGTGCTGATTGCCGCCCTTTTTCCTGAGAAAAAATCAATCGACGGCATCGAGCGGTTTGCCCTGTCGGTGGGTCTTTCAGTTGCGGTAGTGCCGCTGATCGGACTTATCCTTAATTATACCCCGTTTGGTATCAGGCTGGACCCGATCGTGACAGCTCTTGTGATCTTCATCCTTGCGATGATGGTTGTAACCGTATACCGGCGTGCTTCTGTTCCCGATGATGAGATGTTTACGGTCCCGTTCGAGAAGGTCAGACCCTCGCTGAAAGCAGAGTTCTTTCCAAAGGGGGGCACGAAATTTGATACGGTGCTGTCCTTGATTTTGATTGCGGCGATCGTTGTTGCAGCGCTTACAACCGTATATGTTATAGCCTTTCCAAAAGACGGCGAGAAATTCACCGAGTTTTATATCTTAGGCGATGATAAGATGGCAGATAATTATCCGGATAAGTTCTTCACGGGAATGGAACAGTTCGTCTGGGTCGGTATTAATAATCAGGAATACCGGGATGTTTATTATACCGTGGATACCCTGCTTTTGAATGCAAGCTGGGATTCAGCCACAAATACCTCGGTGATTTATTCGTCAGAGAATCTTGACCGGTTTACGGTCTATCTTGCTGATAATACAACATATCTGGAGAAATATAATTTTACGCTGTTTGATACCGGGTATAACCGTCTGGAGTTCCTGCTGTACAATGAGTCGGTGCCCGCGGCTGATGCATCTGCTCAGGAAAAGATGGATATGGCATACCGGGATCTGCATTTGTGGATCAAGGTGGTAGAATAAAAACAGAAAATCTCTTTTCCTCTTTTACTTTTATCAGGTTTGGGGCTGACCTGATACCCTTACAGGAAATCTGCAAAATACAGCATCCGATACCGACAGTTTTGAATGAAATAAGGGCACATAATTGAGACAATAATCTACACATATGCTTATGAGATATACTACAGTAATTTTCGATATGGACGGCACGCTTCTGGATACGCTTGATGATTTAGCTGATGCAGTCAGCTTTACCATGGAGAAATTCCAGATGCCGCAGCATTCGCGTGAAGATATACGTGAGTTTGTTGCAAGCGGCGTGTATCGTCTGATTGAATACGCAGTTCCGGACGGCCGCACCAATCCCCGGTTTGCTGAAGCATCAGAAACGTTTGAAGCATATTATAACCGGCATGGACAGGAGAAGACCAAACCATTTCCCGGAATCATGAATCTTCTCTCATCACTGAAAAAACAGGGATACAAACTCGCCGTGGTCTCAAATAAATATGACTCGGCAGTGAAACTTCTGGCGGCATCCTATTTTCCCGCAGTATTCGATATCATGGTTGGTGAACATGAAGGTGTTCGCCGTAAACCTGCCCCGGACAGCGTGATCGAAGTCATGCGGGAACTGAATGTTTCCACAGATGAAACTATTTACATCGGGGACTCGGATGTTGACATAAAAACGGCTGAAAATGCAGGCATCGATTGCATCTCTGTTTCATGGGGATTCCGTGGAAAAGCCTTTCTCAGGGAACATGGAGCAAAGATCATTGTTGATACTCCCGAAGAAATTTCAGCAGTCATAGAAAAAAGGTGAATCTATCAGCATACCAATCGGTCTCAGGTAAAAGTAAAGACCCGGCATTTTGCAATTTATCTGAGACTTTTCAGACATGCCAAGTATTATCGTCTTGTTCCCAAATAACAGATTATGCAAAATATTGTCCCTCTCTATGAACTTGAAAAGCGCATGACCCGCTTTCATGCATATATGGACCGCAAAAATCCTGATTGGGAATTTACTGCAATTTTTGGGAAGGTCAATCTCTATTACTTTACCGGCACGATGCAGGACGGCGTGCTTCTCATTCCACGCGACGAAGCTGCTGTTTTCTGGGTGAGAAACAGTTATTCGCGTGCTCTTGATGAATCCCTCTTTAAAGACATACGGCCGATGAGAAGTTTCCGTGATGCTGCGGGAAAATCGGTCCTCACGGCAGAAACAGTTTACACAGAAACCGAACTTATCTCTTATGCACATCTGCAAAGATTTTTGAAACATTTCCCGTTCAAAAATATTGCATCTGCGGATATGGCAATAGCAAATGTCAGATCGGTAAAGAGTGACTATGAACTCGCGCTTATGAAAAAATCCGGGCAGATTCACCGTCATGTTATCGAGGACCTGGCTCCCGGTATGCTTAAAGAAGGTATGAACGAGGCTGAATTCGGAACAGAACTGTATAAGGTTCTTGTTAATGAAGGGCATCAGGGAATTGTAAGATTCGGCATGTTTGATACAGAAGTGATGATGGGTCATATCGGTTTTGGCGAGAGTTCATTATATCCTTCGTATTTTGACGGTGCAAGCGGAAACCGCGGTATCGGTCCGTATGCTCCCGTGCTCGGAAGTAAAGACATAAAGCTGAAAACCGGCGATCTGGTCTATCTGGATGTGGGATGCGGCTATCATGGTTATCTGACAGATAAAACGATGACGTTTATGTTCGGTAAAAAACTGCCGCAGGAAGCAATCGATATTCACCAGAAATGTGTTGATATCCAGAATGAAATAGCATCTATGTTAAAACCGGGTGAAGTTCCGTCTATGATATATCAGACAATAATGGACAGCCTTGATGAGAATTTCAAAAGGGATTTTATGGGGTATAAAGAAAGGCAGGTCAAATTCCTTGGTCACGGCATAGGTCTTTTA
>DATESH010000081.1:0-5015 GCA_035270965.1 Methanocorpusculum sp. | reverse complement strand
GAAGAATTTTGGCTAAGAGGGTGTCTGAAAATAAGAGGGGGACATGCTCTCTGACTTGGCACGAGGAAAGCATGATAAGGTTCAGTTCATAGAATATAATAGCATGCGGAGTATTCCTGAATCAAAAGACGAAGCTGTTTCCCCGGTTATCGGAACTATTTTGATTATTGCCCTGACAGTGGTAATCGTGGGAATTTTTGCATCTGTGCTTCTTGGATATACTATGGCGGAACCAGCACCGATTCTTGGAATCTCCATCGGGCAGGAGGGAAATATCACGACATTGACGCATCTGAACGGGGCCGTACTCCCGGCAGGCAGTTATACGATTCTTGTGGATGGCGTAGACAAAACGGCAGAGTTCGGCGGGACAGTGGATTTTGGTCCGGGTATTATGCTTAGTTGGGATTCAGGGACGGAGGCAGTTGGAACGGTGTCTGTGGTTTACACAAGTGATAAGGGTGTCTCAACACTTATTGCAGATAAGAAGATCGGGAAGACGGGGAGCGGAGGGGGAACAGAACTAGGTGTTCTTGTTCTTGGCGGAAAAAAATACACAATTACTTCAACATGGGAACAATGGAGCGAGTATAAAGCTAACGATGCTAATAAGAACAAAAATATTCCAATGAACCGGATTTATTATCAGGATGGAGAATACTGGTATGTAGTTCAACCAAATTATCTGTCAAAAACAAATGCAGAAAATCCAGATTTTACAATCCAAATGTTTAATGCACTTTATCCAGCAAATGGAGATGTTATTGTTAATATAAACCAGGGTATTAGTAACCTATTCTATGAAAGTGATACTACATTATATCCAACTGATCCTAAAATTCGAGTGTTAGATAGGCAGGCAACTGTAGGGGCACTCTATCTTGACAGCAATAATGATCTCTATATTTATAGTCATCTAACTGTCCCAACATTATATTTTGCAATATATTATATTGGACCCTATCAATGGTACAAGATTGGTACACTATCTTCCCCATAATCACTCCTCATTTTATCCTTCCATCCTGCCCGTCCCGTATTGATATGCCTTATTGGTTTTTTTACGAAATAGTCCTCATGCCGTAAACCCCGGTCGCCAGTTTCCTTTGGAAACAGGCTCTGCTGAGGTCGTCCGCTTTCAGCGTCCAACCCGCTATCACAAATTTTTGACGGGAATTGCTCAGCGTTTCACTAATCGAAGCGCAGCCCCGAGTAGTAACCCTCGTTCGCAAGTCCATCTTGCTCACCGGCATACGGCACGAAATTACCGGCTCCCGGCAATAGCATGCCGTAAACCTCATTATAAATCATGACAAATAGATACAGAACCCATGACGGAAATTCCAAAAGAAGAGATGATATTAAAGTGCCCGTCCACCTGCGCTGGATGCGGATCTTTACTTGCACTCCGATATATCCTCAAGGCCGCCGGAAAGGACACCATCCTCGTGATTCCAGCCTGCTGTAACAGTGTGATCCAGGGGGTGTACCCCTACATGCTGCATACCGTGCCCGTGTATAACATCGCATTCGCCGCTTCTGCTGCCTGTGCATCCGGCATGAGCGAAGCCCTCAGAGCAGCCGGTCAGAAAACCAATGTCATCGTCTATGCCGGTGACGGAGGAACTGCCGACATCGGCATTCAGGCACTCTCAGGAGCACTTGAACGCGGAGAAGACTTCCTATACATCTGTTACGACAACGAAGCATATGGAAACACCGGCATGCAGAGATCCGGCGCAACCCCTCTTGGAGCAATAACCACCACCACCCCGAACGGAAAAACCGTCAATAAAAAAGACCTCGACAGAATCGTCGAAGCACACAACCTGCCCTATCAGGCAACTGCAAGTTCTTCCTACCCTGCCGACATCTACAACAAAGTCAAAAAAGCCCTCACAATCCCCGGTCCGAAATTCATCCACATCCTCGCACCATGCCCGCCGGGATGGAGAATACCCTCGTCAAAAACCGTTGAGATTGGAAAAATGGCAGTCAAATCCGGCATCTGGATTCTCTGGGAGAAAGAGAACGACAAATTCACCATCAGCGCCCCCTCGCGTGCCGCCATGAAAAAACCCGCACCGGTCATCGACTACCTCAAAGCCCAGGGCAGATTCAGAAAAGTCGATGAAAAGACCGCCGCACTCATCCAGGCAAACATCGACAAAAACCTCAAGAAAATTGCCATAGAAGCAGCCCAGTCGGAGGAAAACATATGAGCGGAAAATTCATCATGTCAACCGGCAACAAAGCCATCGCGGCAGCCGCCAAAATGGCAAAACCAGTCGTCGTCGCCGCATACCCGATCACCCCCCAGACCGAAATAATCGAAACCATCGCCGACTATGTCGCATCCGGAGAAATGGACGCACGCTATATCCCGGTCGAATCCGAACACTCGGCAATGGCCGCATGTATCGGCGCATCCATCACCGGTGTTCGTGTCTTCACCGCGACAAGCTCACACGGTCTTCTCTACATGCATGAAATGCTCCACTGGGCGTCAGGTGCCCGCCTCCCCATCGTCATGGGACAGGTCAACCGGACCCTCGCCCCCGGATGGAACATCTGGGCAGAGCACACCGACTCCCTCTCACAGAGAGACACCGGATGGCTCCAGGTCTACGTCTCGACCGTTCAGGAAGCCTACGACGCCACCCTCATGGCATTCAGAATCGCCGAAGACAACAGAGTCCTTCTCCCCGTCATGATCAACATGGACGGATTCCTGCTCTCCCACATCACGCAGCCGTTCGAAATGACCGAACCCGGAGACTTCATCCCGCCGCTCAACTTACCGCAGAAAATCGATGTCAACGACCCGAAAGGCTACGGAGCAATGAGCCCCGCAAACGTCCACTACCAGTTCAAATTCGATCTGGAAAAAGCCACGCGGGCATCACGCACCGTCATCGATGAAACCGAAACCGAGTTCGCAAAACGCTTCGGCAGAACCTACAAACCGGTCGACGAATACCTCACCGAAGATGCCGATGTCGTCATCGTGGCTCTTGGAACCCTCGGCAAAGAGGCAGAAGTCGCAGCTGATCTGCTTCGCAAAGAAGGGATCAAAGCCGGTGTCATGCGTATCCGGTGGCTCAGACCTTTCCCGCTTGATATGAATATCAAAGGAAAAGAACTCGTCGTCATCGACAGAGACTACTCGTATGGATTCGGCGGCGTAATTGCCGGAGAAATCCAGGCAAGATACCCCGATGCAAAAATTGCAAGAGTCATTGCCGGTCTCGGCGGTCAGGAAGTAACCTACGAAGACATGGCAGAGTTTGTGAAAACCAGAAAGATCGGAACAGAATTCTGGTTCGGTATCCCGCAGGAGGAGCAGTAATGTACGAAATCCGTATCCACTCAAGAGGCGGTCAGGGCGGAGTAACCGCAGCCCGCATGATGGCATCCGCTGCCGTGAAAGACGGCAAATTTGCCACCGCCTGCCCGTTTTACGGTGCAGAACGCCGTGGGGCCCCGATCGTTTCCTTCGTCAGAATCGATGACAAGCCGGTAAGAATCTACTCACAGATTAGAAAACCGGACATGATTATTATCCTCGACCCAACCGTGATGGACACAGTCGATGTTCTCGACGGCCTGAAAGAAGGCGGAAAAATCTTCATCAACACAAATGAAGAGATCCCCTTCCCGCCGGGATTCAAAGTATTCAAGGTGGATCTGACAGGAATTGCACTTCATGAGAACCTCGTCGTATCCGGCAGTGCGATTGTGAACACGCCGGTGATTGGAGCTCTCGCAAAACTCGGGCTCTTTACCCGCGAATCCGGAGTCGAGGCAATAACAGATACCTTTGCCGACCCGAGAAACACGAACGCTGCGAAAGCAGCTTATGATGAGGTGATCGTATGATGCCGAAAATGACAATCAGTGTTCCGTATGAAGGAGCTGCGGGCCTTACCGGTGCCTGGAGAACGTTCCGTCCGGTAGTAAACCGTGACATCTGTAACCACTGCGGGATCTGCGCGATGTTCTGCCCGGATGCTGTCATCGACCCGGATACGCTGGAGATCGATCTGGTGTACTGTAAGGGTTGCGGGATCTGTGCCAACGAATGTCCGAAAAAGTGCATTAAAATGGTCAGGGAAGAACATTAATTTTACTTTTTTTAACGTTTTCTTTGTTTTTCCTCACTCATATCCGCATTTCATATCAATTTATATACTTGAAAATCTACACAGTAGAATGTAGAATATACAATTGATGGAATAAAATATCTATTGACGCTGGAAATGGGGAATTTAGAGATATTTGTCCTTTTTTGTATGTTTTATGGGGGACAAAATGAAAAAAATTTGGATTATCTTACTCATTGCCGGTGTAATTTTTATCGTAAACTCCGGGAGGTCTGCTTCCCGTGTGACAAGCCCCGCACCAAATATGGTAGTAGAATTAGTTGATTCATCGTCGAAGTGGTCACTTCTAAAAGGCGTGCATTGTGTAGCAACCTTCACGCTTTCCAACACCGGGGATGCTGTCGGCAGGAACGTCTATCTGAATGCCAGACCCGACCACCGTAATCCTGATGCTCAGAATAATACCGGGAATAATATTTATGTCGGAGATATTGCCCCGGGAAAATCAAGGACCGTTTATCTGGATCTTGACAGGAATCTTAACGACTCTTATATCATTTCTTACGGTGCTTCAACCAATTAATCGGGTATTACCCTTTTTTCAGAATTCCCCTCATAAATTGACAATTTTTCATCACGACCTGCGGATTATGCGGGAAACACACACGCACCGTATTAAAGTGTGCCCCGGCTGTTTTTTTATTGAATTTCCATCGGATGCAGAGCCCCTCACATGGAATTCACAGAAAGTCATCACTGGACATCAACCCGTCTAACAAACTATAATCTATCCCTACCGCAAATATTATACAGATTTTATGCTCATACCAATAAAAGACGTGACCCCTGCAATTGGACATGCACACATTGCAGGCTGGATCCACGAAGAACGTGACCTTGGAGGGCTCACTT
>DATESH010000080.1:0-3995 GCA_035270965.1 Methanocorpusculum sp. | reverse complement strand
TCAAGCCCCCTGATACTTCTGTCAATCCATTTTCGAACAGTCTGGAATCCTTTCATGGAGAGTTCCTTCGATGGACCGGCGATGAGAATCAATGCCTTGTCTGCCGAGGTGAGATCGCAGGGTACAGAGACTTCCTCATACACCGCCTTTTTTGCAAGTTCCACAATGCGGGATGTCCTGAGATGCCCTTCATCCAGAAGATACTGCTCGACCCGCAGTTTTTTTATGAAATTTGACCAGGCGGTTGGAAGTTTTTCAACCGCATAACCGATTGCGACGAGGTCCATGCCCGTGAGTGTATTCAGGATTTCTCCCGCGTCAAGGACAACTTCCGCCGATTCGACGCCTTTGACACCAAATTCTCCAGCACGAAGAAGAAGACCGACTCTGGCTGCAAGGTCTTCATTCAGTTCAGAATAAACTTCTGTAAGAGATTTTTTGGCTGTAACGCCATCTTTGTGTGCAGCAAGAGAGATGTCCTGACCGATTCTTGCATACCAGGTTTCGTTGTCGAAAATCAGGGATGCACTTGAAACATTTCTTATGGCTTCAAGCGTTTCCGAGGCATGTGAAGAGATTTTGATTCCCTCACTTCGTGCAGGCAGAGTCAGGATGGTAAATACAGGGTCGGGAAATGCAGCAGTTAACTGATGGATAAACTCAGGTACAAGTTCTGCCATTCTGCCGCCAAGTCCTGCACAGACAAAGATTGCATCAACTTCATCCACCCCGGAATCCTGGAAACAACTTGCGAGATGGACGACATCAAAATCGGTTCCCTTATCGCACACCTCTTTCACCGGGTCGATTGGTGTCAGTACAAATCTGTGGGCGGGGGGAATCAGATTTATCCCGTTGATGAGTTGACGGTCCGAATCAAAAACGTAAGAGCGTACGCTTTTCACACCACTTTTTATATCGTGACGGGTAAGTGTCTCGACGATACGGCAACCTGCGCCTCCCACTCCTATTAGCAGTGCCCTCATGTAAGCCTGTTAGTATAATTCCGTTTGTGAGAATATAATGCTTGCAGACCAATCAAAGAGAATCTCTTCCACCTGACACTGGCGATCTGGATTTCCTGGATTTGTTAGCCCGCCGTTTTTTCCCGGTAACAACCAGTATCAGAATCAGAAGGACGATGATAATACCAAGAGCTGTAAGACCGATAATGGTTGTAGGTATATTTTCTGACAGAGTGATTGTGACTTTATTATCAGAGTCGGCAAGCACCTGATATGTGACACCGCTTTCTGAATATCCATCGGCAGAAACCGATATAGGAATAGTCGTTCCCGGTTTGACGCTGGTTGTATATGTTCCGATTGAGTCGGTAATTCCGGTAATGGTTCCATCGAAGTAGACAAGAGCTCCGGATACCGGTTTTCCATTCGCAACAACGTAAATTTTCAGAGGGACAGTAGTGTAGTTGAGTTCGACAATGATGTCAGATATAGCAGGGCTGAATTCGATCTCCTGCTCATATGGAGAGTAACCGTCTTTTTCCACTTTGAGGTCATATGTTCCTGTGGTGTAGGTTGATAGCTGGGCACGTCCGTAGGTGTCGGAGTAGGATACTACATAATCATTAATATAGACTGCTGCACCGGATACGGGGAATTTGTTCTCGTTATAGATAAGAATCAGAGGGGTTAACTGGGATTTGGAGAGAGGAATGGTGAGCGTGGTCAGATCTGAACTGATATATTGGGATGAACTGTATGGTTCGTATGAATCAGCACTCACGGCAATTAAATGATATGCCCCTTTTCCAATTGAAACGTGAAGCAGCCCTGCACTGTTTGTCGTTCCTGCCTCTTTTCCATCGATGGTAATGACGGCGCCGGAAAGTGCCGTTCCATCTTCATTGGTGATTTTGATGGAGACGGGGGTTTCCGAGACAAGATAGATGGCATAACTTTTGGGCATTTCACTGATGTTAATGCTCTTTGTCTGAGATATGTAGCCTGATTTGGCAACAGACATGGTATATACTCCTCCATATTCAACCTCGGTAAACCGGGCGGCCCCATTCACATCTGTGAACAGAGTGTTGGATACCAGACCTTTTGTTATGGTGACATTGGCTCCGCCAACTGCATCATAGTTTGCGTTGTTGTCAAAAACGGTTATGGTAAGTGTTGTGGAGACGGCAGAAGCCGTACCACAGAGAAGAATAAGGAGAAAAAGTATGGCAAAGATACGTTTTATCATTATATTCATTTTGTGCGGTCTATTCCTATTAGTGCATCGATTGTTTTGGGACTCTTTCGAGAAGCATGCCCTCTACCAGAACCGGCATACTGGTCCGTGCTTCCTGAACTGCATTGGTGAGCCTCCATCCGCGATCAGCATAGATGGTGAGAATAGTCTCACCGCGTTTTACAAACTCTCCTGGTTTTTTGTGGAGGTGAAGACCGGCTCCATGGTCCATGGGAGATCCGGCGGTTCTTGCGATGTTGATGAGTGCATGGTTTTTGACAGATACGACATAGCCGTCAGTTGCCGAAGGAATCTCAAAGACGTGTTCACCCACAGGGAAATCAGAGGATTTTACTTTTGGATTGCCTCCCTGAATTTCGATGATCTCCAGCATTTTTTTCAGAGCTTTGCCTTTCCGGATTAAATCAAGAGCAGCATCAAATCCAGCACCAGGTCCTGCTTTACCGGTCATTTCAAGGGCTATTCCGGCGATTGATGCGCTTTTCAGGACAAGGGAGTTGGCGCCGTGTTTTCCTTCAAGGATGTTGAGAGCTTCCGAGACCTCAAGGTTAACGCCAATGTTCCGTCCAATGGGCGAACCGCCATAGGTGATGGCACATTCTACGCGGATTCCAAGACGATGACCAAGGTCGATAAGTTCGTTTGCAAGAACTCTGCCCCCATCTTCATCGGGAATTTTTGTGCTGGGACCGACCGGGATATCTATGACGCAGGTATCCGAGCCGACCGCCATTTTCTTTGCCATGATACTTGCAAGCATCTGTCCCCGGGCATCGATTTTCAGAGGATATTCGTAGGTAATTATCGTGTCATCGGCTGGAGCAATGTTGGTTGCCCCGCCCCAGACGATTACACCGCCTGCTTTTTCGGTCATTGTTTTGATTTCAGATGCGGAGAAGGTAACAGGAGCGAGAGCTTCCATCAAATCTGCTGTCCCACCGGCCCCGGTGATAGCACGTGAACTGGTTTTCGGGATGAGAAGACCCGAGGCGGCGATTACCGGTACGACGAGGAGGGTGATTTTGTTTCCAGGTACTCCACCAATCGAATGTTTGTCGACGACCGGTTTTTTCGAGAAAGTGATCTGGTCCCCTGATGCGACCATCTCCCGGGTGAGGTATTCAACTTCATCCATGTCGAGTCCGTTGATGTAGGAGGCAGTGATGTATGCGGTGATTTCAGAGGGGGAAAGTACATTCGCCGTCATGTCGGAGATGATTGTGGCAGTTTCCTGACGGTTGAGTTTGCCTCCATCCATTTTCTTACGGATGAACTCTATTGAGTCAGGGCGGGGTGCGGCACGAATTTCCACTTGATCGCCTTTTGATGCTTCGAGTTTTTCATTGGTTCCAGCAGAGGTAGTGGCCGCTCCGGGAACAATCAGAGTTTTACTGACGGATACCGGGACCGTTACGGAGTGTTGTGTTTTGGTACTCGTAATGATGGCACGGTCTCCTTCACGAACACCTATCTGCCAGGCATCAGCATCATTTAACAGAAGGAAAGGTGTAGAGATGTCAATGATATTAAGAATAAGGTTCATATGCTTGTCTTTTGGTTGGGATAGGATAAGGATTTTGGGGTAGAGTGTAAAAAAGGAGCACTATATGATAGACATAATGTGCATAAAATAAAATTCAAAAAAGCCATTCTGGAAAATTTGGGGATTTGTGCCCCGTGAGGGACACAAATCTGTCTTAGCCGTTAGAATTCTTCAAAAGAAGAATTTAGTTGCGGCGGAGGACAAGAACTGCGACAGCTCCAAGGCCTGC
>DATESH010000079.1:0-18113 GCA_035270965.1 Methanocorpusculum sp. | reverse complement strand
GTCATGTAGACTGCAAGAACAAAGAAATGCTGCAGAATCGTCAGAGCAATGGTCCCTGTCGGGACTTTGTCTTTGACATTGTAGATCGGTTCGTCTCCATCAGCCATATTAATGATGTGTTGGTGTTCTTCCAACGTTAATGTTTATTCTACATACGGATATCATTATCAGTATTTCAGGCATACAGAATAGCCAAAGCTAATGTACGGGAAAAAGGATTTTAAAGCCGAGATTGAAACTCAAATACATGTCGCCGAGGATTATGCGAAGTCACTTGAGGATGGGAAACACCGTCTCTCCCGCTCGAAATATATCGTATTGATTCCCCTTGTTCTTCTAATTACTTTGTCGGTATATCTATGTGTGACCGGCTTCCAGATGGGGTCAGTTCTGATACTCTGGATTGTCGGGAGTTTCTTTCTCTACATGTTCTACGCTTTTCTGATGATGCTCCCTTCCATCGGTTCGGATGCAAATGTGAATATTTTCAATAAAAATTTTTGTGTTTATGTGATGGAATTCCTCAGGCTCGCCAACATTCTCAGGACGGTCAGGAAGAACAGGGTCACTCTGATAGAATTTTTCTGGAACGCATTTCTCATCAACACAAAGCCGCTGGTAAAGGGATTTTCTATTCTCTATCTCACAGATTTAATCGTCGCTGTAGTTATGAAATTATCAGGCATGATTAACTGGATGACATTTTTCCTGCTTGTTGGGCAGATCTGTATTATTCTCCTATTCTATACCCGGATTATGGCGGCAAAACCCGGAACCCCTGGTTTTTTTACGGGGAAGGGTATCCCTGAAAAAGGCGAAACCACACGTGCCGCTGATTTGAGGGTGTGGTTGTATGTCGGTTTCTTTGCTATATTCACGGGTATTCTTCTGATAGGAGCAATGTTTCTCCCGGGAATGACGCTTAGCGAATATCTGAATGATGTTTCGATCATTCCAGGGCATTATCCTGTTCTTCTCGTGTTAATCCTTATAACCCAGGGTCTTATTCTCCGGTATTTCCATGGGGTCGAGAGCCGGAAAATGATGAAAACACTGAATATGAGTCATCTTTCTGTCTTAAAAGATGACCTCTTGCCAAGAGTAAATGCCGCAGCGCCCGGGCAGCTTTCCGATTTGAAACGCGAGTTCCTGCTTTTCTCGATGAACAAACTCATGGTGCAGGAATTTTTCTATCGGTTTCCTGCATATATTCTGATGCCGAATCTCCTTCTTGCCCTTGACCCGGTCGCCCAGGATATCCTGACGGATAAAGGCGAGGATAAAAGTCTGAAAGATCTTCTGTAAAAAAAAGATTAGAAGGAAGAACCGGTCATTCTGAAGTGTGTATCCGATCCTGATCCCGAGGATATCGCAGCACTCCCGGCGAATGATGCTGTCAGCGCATAGGAAATGATGCTAAAGACAATCATGATAATAATCGGGATAAGGATGCAGGTGAAAACTTTTTTTGGCGGCAGTTCGGTGATGGATGCAATTCCATAAATCCAGATTGGAATACACCAGAACATCACAGCTCCCTGTAATACCAGGTTTGCAACCGGGTCTACCGTTCCGATTAATGAGACCAGCCCGCTAAAGAGTGAGCCTATTGCAAGAATCGCGGATGCATAGCCAGTTACTGCGAGCACCTGTTTAAACGTGCAGGTGGCGTATCCAATGAATTTTACCCCGGCAAAGAACAAAGCAGCGACAACGACCCATGAGATGAATACGGCAATCACTACTGATATTATGGTGATGACAGCAGTAAGAGCATCCCCGGGGATAGAGAAAATAATTGTTATTAATGCATAGAGAAGAGTGATTCCCGAAGGTATGAGCAGACCTTTCGGACACTCCCCGAAGAACTGCTTCTGGTCAAAAAGCAGGTTTTTAATTGCATTTTTAGTATTCATGAATGGAGAAATATATTTCTGTTATATTGCTATTAAGTTTCTCAACATACCCTGCATCTTATAAGAAGGGATAGTGTTTTTGCATCGACAATCTCTCCGCGATTTATCATCGCCGGAATCTCTGTTTTCGGTATTTTCACGACCTCAATAATTTCATCTTCATCCCGTGCGAAATCTTCACAGGGGGTAAGTTCCTGCGCCTCAAAGAGCCATAACTTTTCTGTGCAGAATCCCGGTGTGGAATACACATAGCCCCGCGGTATGATTTTTTTTGCGGAGAAACGTGCCTCCTCTGCGAGTTCCCGCGTTGCACATTCCAAAGGAGTCTCCCCATTCACATCCATTCCTCCGGCTGGAACTTCCAGTATGTATTCATCGATTATGGCGCGGTATTGCCGTATTAAATAAACATATTTTTCATCAGTTGGCAGAATACAGGTCGCCGGAACCGGCTGGACAAACAGATATTCCCTGTCTATTCCGTTTGGGAGGTGAACGGGTTTTGTTTCGATTTTGATTCTGCGGCTATCATAAATTGTTGTTGTTTTCAGCGTTTTTTTTTGTGGATCGGAAGGCCTGACATATTCGATTATGGGGCGGATGGAATCTTTGTCTACGAAGTTCGCTTCAGGAATCTTCATCCTTTTCATCATCAGTTTGTTGACGAACCCGATTTTTTTGTAATCAAGTGCACCCCGGAGATGGAAGATTTTGATGGAATCCAGCATGTTCCACATGATATTTTTCGAGACAAGCTCCGAGTATTTCCCTTTATTTACCGGGTCGGTTAATGCAACGGTAAAGATAATGACATTCTTGTCTTTAAGTTGGTCGAAGTTATCCGAGATTAACCCGATTCCGGCGATGCAGCCTACATAAACGCCTGCTCCAAAGATGATTGTGTCGTAAGGTGCAAGGTCGGCAGGTTTTACCGTGTCGGCATTTTTTACTTCGACATTGAGCTCTTTCGCAATCCATTCAGCATATTGTTTTGTTGTGCCGTATTTTGATTTGTAAAGGACGATGGTACTCACTGATATCTATCTCTCTTCAGAATATGTTGTAAGAGGATAAGATGTTTATTACGTCTTCTCTGATAATCCAAAAAAGAAAAAAAGAAAAATCAGCGTCTGGCGTAAGGAATCGGGTCTTCGATTCCTAAATCCGCAAATGCTTTCATTCTTCCAAGGCATGACGAGCAGACCCCGCACGCCTCATCATTCTCTGAGTAGCAGGACCAGGTGTCTTCATAAGGAACGTGAAGGCGGATTCCTTCTTTGAGAATCTGGGTCTTGTTCAGCCAGACAAACGGGGTCAGAAGTCTGATGGACTTATCTGTCTGGGTTCCGATGGAAATGACGGTCTGCATTGCTTCGATAAACTTTGGCGTGCAGTCCGGATACCCGGTGTGGTCACCTGACTGGACGCCGATGAATACTGCGTCTCCATCACGGGACTCGCAGTACGAAGTCGCAATCGAAATCAGATTCGCGTTTCTGAACGGGACATACGTGTTTGGGTGGTCTGCTTTGCCCAGTACACCATCCTCAACTTTGATATTCTTATCGGTCAGACTGCTTGCTCCGAATTTTGTGAAATAATCCAGGGAGATTTCAACGAAATCAACTGCATGAAGATCATCTGCGATTTTCTTTGCACACTCGCGTTCCTTCTTTTCTGTTCTCTGACCATAATTCAAATGGAGTGCGAGAATCTCGTATCCCATATCCTTTGCCACGTAGGCGAGGGTGGTTGAGTCCATCCCTCCTGACATGAGGCACACTGCTTTTTTCATTGGACATTCACCAGTTTATGCAGTTGCAACTGGAAACGGACCGGTAATCGTTCCTCAATAATCGTTTCAATAAGCCACTTCGTATCGGTTCCGAATACTGGCGTGATAATAACCGGTGCAGTGGGCTTATGGGCTGCAAGGACCTCGACCATGTAGAGATAATCTGCTTCGTCGCCGATGACAAACTTTACACAGTCTTTCTTCTGAAGATGGGCAAGAAGTGATAAATCACTTATAACTCCTGACGACGGGCACTTTACATCCATGCAGATGGAGGCGAACTCTGTTATGTCGTCAAAGGGAATCGTGCCGTTGGTCTCAATATCCACGGAAATATTTGCTGCCTTTAGAATCTCAAGCAGAGATCTGAGTTCTTCTTTCTGGAGGAGGGGTTCTCCGCCGGTTATGCAGACATACGAAAGCTTGGATTGTGCAATCTCTTCGACGATTGTATCAACGCTTCTCTCCATGCCTTTTTCAAATGAGTATTCCGTGTCGCACCAGGCACATCTGAGGTTACAGCCGGAAAGTCTGAGGAAAAAACAGGGTGTGCCTTGTCTTTCCCCCTCTCCCTGCAGACTCACAAAGGTTTCTGTGACTCTCATTCAGAAAGAACCTCTGCGTAACAGCCGTCCGATTCCCATACCCGGATTTTTGCGACTCTTGCATTCATGTCATTTTCTTTACAGAAGGTATTGAGCCGGTCACGGATATCCTCGGCTAGTAATTCACTTGTCGGGTCGCCATTTGTCAGAACTGGTGTCTGGAATCTGGAAAGGACCTCTGCCATCGGGTCCTCTTTATTCAGAATGACCTGGTGGTCATAAACGTTGATGATGTTTTTGATGATATTGTAATCAATTAATATCTGCGTTTTCTCATCGGGAGTGCCGTCTATCCAGACTTCAATACTCCAGCGGTGACCGTGCAGTCTGGAACATTTTCCCATGTAATGCATCAGACGGTGGGATGCATCGAAATGGGTTTCTTTATAGATACGGGTAACCATTCTAGTACGTTTACGCGTGTAAGAAGATAATACTCTTCTTCCTGGATGGAACACATACCCAGATGGACTTCCCTGATATCATTACACTACGCGCACTCAGCCATATTCAACTCATTAATGCTGAATCCTGACTGTATATTCCAAGTCTTTCAAAACTCCTGTATGCAAACCGGTTCCTGAAATGTGGTATATAACCCTTCCTATAAAAGAGTACAAAATCCCCAAAAATCCCGAAAACCTCCTGAAAATGCTTACATGGAGCATGTCCATTAATCTTATAATGCCTCATATCCCACATGTATAGGAACATGCCTGATGATCGTATATCGTGCGGCAATCCGGCAGGCATTCATATTCCAGATAATCTGGAAGATACAACAATTATTCAAACCGATGAGGAATCATTATGGCAAATGGAAAATTCGCAGCAAGGCAATTAGTTCGCAACGCCCAGAAATTCCGGTGGAGCGACTCGGTTTATTCACGAAGAGTGCTTAAACTGAAACTGAAGGCAGATCCCCTTGAGGGAGCACCTATGGGACGTGCAATCGTTCTTGAAAAGGTCGGTGTGGAAGCAAAACAGCCGAACTCGGCAATCAGAAAATGTGTCCGTGTTCAGCTGATTAAAAACGGTCGTCAGGTTACTGCCTTTGCAGTTGGTGACGGTGCAATCAACTTCATCGATGAACACGATGAAGTTACCGTCGCAGGCATGGGCGGTCGTGCAGGCCGGTCAATGGGTGATATTCCGGGGGTTCGTTTCGTTGTAACCGCCGTTAATGGCGTATCACTTAACGAGCTTGTCATCGGACGTGCGGAGAAGGCACGGAGGTAAATAATATGGCAGAAGAAGAAGCAATCACCACCAAAGTCCTGCTCTTTAACAAGTGGGATATGAGCGATGTCGTCGTCAAAGATGCAGGTCTTGTCCGTTACGTCACTGTTACCTCTACTGAGGTTCCAAGCAGTTGCGGCAGACTTACCCAGCAGCAGTTCACCAAAAGTGAAATGGCAATTGTTGAGAGACTCATCAACCGCCTCATGCAGCAGGAAAATAATACCGGCAAAAAGATGATGTGCACCCGGATGGTCATGGACGCATTCGATGAAATCAACAAAAAGACAAAGCAGAACCCGCTTCAGGTCTTAGTTGATGCAATCGCAAACGCCGGACCCCGTGAGGAAACTGTCCGTCTGAAATACGGTGGTATCAACGTTCCGAAATCTGTTGATTCGGCACCAATCCGCCGTGTAAACACAGCCCTCAGATACATTGCTCTTGCAACCTGGAAAGGCTCGCATAAAACAAAGAAGCCCGCACACCTTGTGCTTGCCAATGAGTTGATCATGGCATCAAAGGGAGATGCAAAATGCTTCTCTGTTGGAAAGAAGGAAGAAGTCGAACGGATTGCAAAATCCGCACGGTGATCCTCAATAATTCTTTTTTAATATAGGTGTACAATGTCACGCGGAAAAAAGATGGTAGAAAGAATTTCGGAGCTCATGAATGATCCAGAGCACATCCGGAATATCGGTATCGTAGCGCACATCGACCACGGTAAGACCACCCTTTCAGATAACCTTCTCACAGGTGCGGGAATGCTCAGTGAGGATCTTGCCGGAAGAGCCTGCTGGATGGACTCCGATGAGGAAGAACAGGCCAGAGGTATCACCATTGATGCTTCAAACGTTTCAATGGTCCACTCCGTAAACGGTCGGGAATATCTTATCAACATGATTGATACCCCCGGGCACGTTGACTTTGGTGGGGATGTTACCCGCGCAATGCGTGCAGTAGACGGCGCAGTCGTCGTCGTGGACGCAGTTGAAGGTCCGATGCCTCAGACAGAAACAGTTCTCCGTCAGGCACTCAAAGAGGGTGTCCACCCGGTTCTGTTCATCAATAAAGTCGACAGACTGATTAACGAGTTGAAAGTTGATCCCCAGGAAATGATGATCCGTCTCGGGAAAGTCATTGATAAGGTCAACAAACTCATCAAAGGCATGAACGAGGAACTCTACTCCACTGGTGGATGGAAACTTGATGCAATGAAAGGAAACGTTGCATTCGGTTCTGCTCTTTACAAGTGGGCAGTTTCGATTCCTTACATTAAGACAACCGGTGTCTCTCTCCAGACCGTTATTACCAAGTGTAACGAAGGAGATATGAAATACCTTGCACAGGCTTCCCCGCTTCACGCCGTTCTTCTTGATATGGTCGTTAAGTTCCTTCCAAACCCGCTTCAGGCACAGGGAAGAAGATGCCACATTATCTGGCACGGAGATGTTGAGTCAGTAGTTGGTAAGGCAATGTATGCATGTGATGAGAACGGTCCGGTCGCCATGATGGTTACGGATATCTCATTCGACAAGCATGCAGGAGAAGTTGCTACCGGCAGATTGTTCTCCGGTTCACTTACCCGTGGTCAGGAGGTTTATGTCTCCGGTACATCAGGTAAGACGAACAGACTTCAGCAGGTTGGTATCTTCATGGGTCCGACCCGTGTCGATGTAGACCGTGTAGTTGCAGGTAACATTGTAGCCGTAACCGGTCTGAGCGATGCAATCGTCGGTTCAACCATTTCCTCTCTGAAGGATATGACTCCGTTCGAGTCACTTAAGCACTACTCTGAACCTGTCATGACCGTTGCTGTTGAAGCAAAGAACATGAAGGATCTCCCGAAGCTTATCGAAGTTCTTCACCAGGTTGGTAAGGAAGACCCGACTGTCCGTATCAATATTAATGAAGAGACGGGCGAACACCTTATCGCAGGTATGGGCGAGCTTCACCTTGAGGTGGTTACCGGTCGTATTAAGAGAGATAAAGGTGTGGAAATTGTTACTTCCCCGCCAATCGTCGTCTACCGTGAAACCGTTTCAAAGGCACTTGAGGGCACAGTTGAAGGTAAGTCTCCGAACAGACACAACAGATTCTTTATCTCTGTTGAGCCGATGCCTGAAGCAATCATGAAGGCAATCCAGAACAACGAAGTCTCAATGAACATGGACAACATTGCCCGCCGTGACGCTCTTTTAGCTCTCGGTCTGGACAAGGATGAAGCAAAGAACGTAAAGGATATTTACGGTTCCAACATGTTCATCGACTGCACGAAAGGTATTCAGTATCTGAACGAAACGATGGAACTTGTTCTCGATGGTGTTCACGAGGCACTTGATGGCGGACCGCTTGCAGATGAGCAGGTCCAGAACGTTCTGATTAAACTCCATGATGTCAAGCTCCATGAAGATGCAATCCACCGTGGTCCAGGGCAGGTTATTCCGGCAGTCCGTGGTGGTCTGAAGGCAGCCCTTTTAATGGCTGGCGACACACTTCTTGAGCCGATTCAGAAACTCCAGATTACTGTTCCCGAGAATCAGATGGGTGCAGCAATTTCCCAGATTCAGGGACGCCGCGGTCAGTTGTTCACAACCGAGTCCGAAGGTGACCAGATTGTGGTCAATGGTGAGGCTCCGGTTGCCGAGCTCTTTGGTTTCGCAGGAGATATTCGTTCAGCAACCGAAGGTCGCGCAATGTGGTCTACCGAGTTTGCAGGTTTCTCCCCGGTTCCGCAGAACAAGCTTTCTGAAGTTGTGATGAGCATCAGAAAGAGAAAGGGTCTGAAAGAACAGATTCCAACTCCGAAAGATTATCTCGATTAATCTTTTGGTATCAAGGGTCATAATGTGGATTCATGCGGGTTTTTGCCCGTGTGATCTCTAAATATTTTTTAGTTGGTTCTGATTTTCTGTTTTACATTTACTACGTGTACGGGTGTGACCGGTATACATTATTTCTCCGCCTGCGGAGAGCAATTTACTGAAATTGAATACAAAAAAAGGATTGAGAGAGTTTTGGTATTATTGTGTCTGATACCACTTGGCACCCTCATGCATTTTTAAAATGAACTCCTCTTTTCCGAGAGTTCGAAGTTCCTGCAGTGCCTCCGAAAGATTTTCCAGTGCTGTATCATTACATGGATTTTCTCTCTGGATGGCATAATAGAGATCCGCGTTTTCCTCAGAGACTTCGCGTGATACGGCGATCTGTTTACGAAATGTAGTGGAAGCTGCCGAACATAAGGCTTTAGAAGAGAATCCGCTCCTGACCAGTGCCCCGCTGAAAGCAAGGTTAACCGCGTGGGAAAGTCCAAGGACGTAGGCGGTAATCCGGTCATGCTTTTCCACATTCATCCTGAGAATGGTTCCTCCGCTAAAAAGTTGTGCCGCTTCTTCAACTGCATCCGGATTTCCGCAATTACAGACAACAATGTTTCTCCCGGCAATGGATGATGCGCCGGGTCCAAACATCGGATGTACCGAACAGACCCGTGCACCGGTTTCTGCTGCCCTGCGAAGCAAAGGAATCACCAGGGTTTTGACGGAGAGAATATCAAAGATGAGGGCATGGGTTTTTTGGGCAAACACTTCTTCGAGAATCTTTTCGGCAACGGTTATCGGGGTTGACACGACAATCACATCCGCTTCCCTGCACCCGGTAGGAATATCCATCACCGGATACTCTGCTCCGGTGGGAGTATGGTCATCAATCAGGACTGTGTGTCCGCGTTCTGCTAAGAACAGAGAGAGCCATCTGCCCATCTGACCGTTTCCGCCGATGATGAAAATTTTTCTTGGAACTGCGCGGCGGGGCACCCGCCCTTGTACATCTACAGATTCATCAATCACTGCCCGTGCAATCCGAGTAGCCGTCGTCTCACTCACGCCATATATTTTCCCGGTGTCGACATACCTATGGACGACAATGTTTTCCACCGCCGGAACATAAACCTCCTCGTCGGATGCAGCTTTACGCTCGCCGATTATCCGTGCGATTTTGTTGCGGCGCCCCACAAGTTTCACGATTTCACGGTCAAGTTCCGCAAGTTCCTCCCGTTGTTCGTTTATCTTACTCAAGATATCCCCCCCGAAGAGCCAGATCGGCGAGAGTGAACACTGTCATTGATTCGACAACAATAGCCCCCCGATTCGCAATGCAGGGGTCGTGTCTGCCTGCGATTAAAAGATCAGCGTCCGTATGATGAATTAAATCAACGCTCATCTGCTGTTTTGCGATGGAAGCTGTCGGTTTGAATGAGACTGAAAAGTCGAAGACTGCTCCGTTAGCCATCCCTCCGAGTACGCCGCCAGCATGATTCGTTGTTGTGGTCACCTTTTTGTTCTCAATACGGTAAGCGTCGTTATTTTCCGAACCCCGAAGACCTGCGGCGAAAAATCCTTCGCCGAAACCAATTGCCTTCACGCCCGGAATTGCGAAAACCGATTTGGCAATTTCCCCGTCAAGCGTGTCAAAGAACGGTTCGCCGAGACCGGCAGGCAGACCGGTTGCGATGCACCTGACGATTCCGCCGACACTGTCCCCCTCGGATTTTGCGGAAAGAATCTTTTTCCTCATCCGGTCTTCAATCTCTGGAGACATGGCACGAAGCGGGTTTGTGCGTGATTTGACCATCACTTCCTTCGGGTCATACCCATTTGTGTCGGTGATGTTTCCAATTCTGGTGACGTAGGATCCTACGTTTATGCCGGCACCGGCAATCATCGGGCGAAGCAATGCTCCTGCAGCAACAAGCGGGGTGGTCATTCTGCCGGAGAACATTCCGCCGCCGCGGATGTCATGCGCCGGACCGTATTTGCAGATTGCCGGGTAGTCGGCATGACCCGGTCGGGGAACACGGCGAAGATTTTCATAATCGGAACTCCGGGTATTGGTGTTTGAAAATGTAATCACGACCGGTGCTCCGGTGGTTGTGCCGTTCACAACGCCGGAAATTTCAGGAATATCCTTTTCAATCCGCGGGGTCCCGATACCCTCTGAGGGTTTGCGGAGTTCAAGGTCTGCTGAAATGATTTCTTCGTTTACCGGATACCCTGCCGGAATTCCATCCAGGACGCATCCAATACGGCTGTCATGGCTCGCTCCAAACAGGGTGAGCGTTATAGTATGTCCAATTCTATTCATTCTTCCCTCATATTTGCACCGAGTCTTTGCATGTCACTGACAAAATCCGGGTAGGATACCGCACAGCAATCTGAGTCGTCGATGATGGTCTGTCCATCTGCGATTAATCCTGCAATCGTTGCAGCCATCATTATACGGTGGTCGCCGAATGTCGTAACATTTGCGCCGGCAAGCTCAGTTGGGCCCGTGATAATACATCCGTCATCAGTTTCACAGATATCTGCCCCCATGCTCCGGAGAAATTGTGCGGTGGACATAATCCGGTCGCTTTCCTTGAATCTGAGATGGGCAGCTCCGTAAAGTCTGCTGGTGCCTTTTGCCTGCGACGCAAGAACTGCTATGATTGGAAACAAATCCGGTATGTCGGCAAGATTGATGTTAGCCGCAGTCAGTGGTGATTTTCTGACATTGACCATGTCTCCCTTGCGGGAAATATCCGCCCCGAATGTTTCGAGTATGGTAATTACTGCCTGATCTCCCTGAGAATCAGCCTGGTCGAGACCTGACACGGTAATATCTCCCGTGAGCGCCGCTGCTGCAAATAAAAATGCGGCTGACGAGTAATCGCCGCCAACCGGAACATCCGCCGGGTGATACATCTGTCCGCCGCGAACAACGTATCCGTCTTCTGTCGTTTCAACGGAAACGCCGTGTTTTTTCATGGTAGAAATCGTCATTTCCACATAGGGTTTCGAGGTGAGCGGAGTGGTCAGATGAATGCAGGTGTCTTTTGTTCCAAGCGGGGCTGAAATCAGAAGTGCAGAGATGAACTGGGAACTAACATCCCCGCGTATATGAACGTCTCCTCCCGCTGCAGGGCCCCAGATGGTGAACGGGGCACACCCATCTGCAGATAAGATATCGGCGCCGAGTTCTGACAGTGCATCCAGAAGCGGTTTCATTGGTCGGGAGCAGAGCGAGGAATCACCGGTGAACGAGGTTGAGCCGTTCAGGCGTGAAGCGATTCCGGCAAGCATGCGTATGGATGTTCCGGAATTTTTGCAGTTTATGACTGGTCCTCCTTGTGATGGGGGGTGCAGGTCACCTCCGCGTATGGTGATGCTGTTTTCCCCCATAGAAACATCCGCTCCGAGTGTCGTCACAGCGTCCAGCGTGACGCATGTGTCTTCGCCCAAAAGCGGAGTAGAGATAACGGATTCTCCCCTGCTAAGTGCAGCAAGGAGAAATGCACGGTGGGTGTGGCTTTTTGAAGGCGGGGCACGGACCTGCCCGGAGATATTTGAGCAGGAAACGATAAGTTTCATGTCAGACCCCGTTTCTGATGTTTGCGAGGATTATATCATCCCGCCCGAACAAATCTAAAAATTCATTGAGCCTCTCCTTTGGCACGAGGATGCCGGTCGCCGGTCCGGTACCCGAAAGACCGGCTCCGACAGCCCCGCAGGAAAGTGCTTTGTCTGCGATTTCCGGTTTGATGCTGATTGCTTCACACGTGCATTTTCCATTTGCGTACATAGCAGAGAAGACATCTCCTTCGATTGCCATCTGGTAAGCGGCTGAAACCCGTTCGCTCATTTCACGCATCCGCTCCTTTGGGAACGCGGCTTTTCGAATCTGGTAGGACGGTATATGGATTACGACCGATATGTCTTCGGGCATGGGACGGCGCAGAAGAAGTTCGCGTTTCTGATTGTCGGTAAAGACAAGCCCGCCGAGCATACAGGCACAGGCATCGTCGAACGTCCCGGTAATACTCACTCCTGCTTTTATGGCAACGGTTGCTCCGAGCCGTCCGATGTCCATGGGGTCAACCCGAATACCAAGTGCATCTGCAGATGCTGAGAGAATTGCATTCGTTGCCGAACTGCTGCTTTTCAGCCCCTTGGAAATTGGAATGTTGGAAGTGGTTTTAATCACGGCTCCGTTCATCTCCGAATCGGGACAGCGTTTGAGCATCTCCTCTACGGAAAATATCGCAAGTTTTGTATCTTCGGTAGGGTGACCATCAATCTCGACGGTGAATTCAGGTTCCGGGATGAGTTCCACACTTGCCTCGGTTTTGAGGTCTATACCAAATGCTGCTCCTTTTCCCATTGCAATAGCATTGATTACGGAGAGCGCTCCATAGGATTTACCTCTGCCAATCATACTAGATGCTCTTCAAATACTTTTTTCATTACATCACGGTCAGGCTGAATGCCGGTCCAGATAGTAAATGCCGCCGCTGCCTGTTCGATAAGCATGGTTTTTCCACTGACGGCAGCCCGTACTCCTGCGGCTTTTGCTGCTGTGAGGAACGGGGTCATTTCCGGATCGTAAATCATATCCATGACAACACATTCTTTTGTGAATATATTGTCCGGAACAGGAGAGATGTTTTCAAATCCGCTCATGCCTGCCGGGGTTGCGTTGATAATGATAGTATAACCCGGCTTAAGTTCCGCTATTCTGACAGCCCTGGCACCGAATTTCTGTGCCAGTTCTTCTGCACGGAAGTGGGTACGGTTGGTGATGGAAACGCGGGCTCCTTCCCCGATGAGATAGGCGACTGCGCCCCTGGCAGCTCCGCCTGCACCAATTATGAGAACATTTGCATCTTTCAAATGTGCATCAATCAGGGCGAGTGAAGCGCTTATACCTGTTATATCTGTGTTGAATCCTTCAATACCATCGGGTGAATTTCGTATTGTGTTTACTGCTCCGGCGGATTTTGCCAGCGGGTCGATTTTCCGAAGGAATGGGATGATTGTCTCCTTATGCGGGATGGTTACATTTATCCCGGTAATCCGGTATTTTCTGATGACATCCGGGATAAGGTAAAGTTCCCCGGGAATTGTTGGAAGCTTTACATATTTCCCGGGAATATTTGCAGCTTTAAAAGCGGCATTCTGAATATCCGGAGATAACGTATGAGTCAGCGGGTAGCCTGTAATCCCGGTGACAACCGGATTTTTACCAAGCCGGACCGCTTCATCAATTATGAGCTGACCTGGAGCTGATGCAAGTTCTGGTTTCAGGGCGCAGTAGTTGAGAAAAGAACCAAGATCCGATGCACGTATCCGGGTAATCTCCCCTTCCCCGCCCATTCCGATTAGGATGAATGGCTGCCCGCGATTTCTCAGGATGACCGCTGCATCATAGATTGCAATGAGGTCCTTTGGTTCCCAGACCATGAACGCGGCTTTCGGAATTCCTGAGGATTTCAAATCCATGACAGTGGTAAGGATTACATTGACAGAGGGAGTTGTCTCAAAGTTGTGATACGAGCATATGACCTGCTCTTTTGGAAAGATACCTCTCAGATTCGATTCTGCTTCGATATCGATGTAGTCTGCTCCGGCTGCGAGTGCCCGGTCAAACGTCTCTTTCCGGTCGTTGTCAGATTCGGATCTGAAGGTGGCTATGGTTGGAACGTCAGCCGCAAAAAATGAGAAGTCGTCCGGGATAGCTGAGAAAGCGTCCAGCCGGAACTCCAATGCCTCCGCTCCTTTCGCGAGAGCTTCAGTTGCGAATGTTTTTGCCTGCTCAGCATTTTTTGCGATGATGACAGCACAATTCAGAGTCATTTTTCACAGATTGTCTCCGCAATCGGGTGTCCAAAGTGACGTCCCATGCTTTCGAGTCTGACATAAACAAGATCCCCTAAGACCAGGTCAGAAACTGATACTGCTCCGCGGGGTGTCCCTAATCTGATTGTTTCTGCGTTCTGCAGAACTACCGAGTAATATTTATCTCCGGCTTTTACTTCGATGTAAAGCATGGGACGGACTTCAATTTTTACTCTGCCTACGTTTACTGTTCGAAGGGTTCCTTCAGGCGTGCGGGAAAGGAGTTCGTTCCCGCTTACGATTTCCGAGAGGTATTTTGTTTTTCCATCCGGGCAGAGGATGTAGGAATGCACGGCCCCTGCATTTACCCGGAACGGTCGGGCGTTTACGTATTCACTTTCAAAACTTTCCGAACAGATGAGAAAGAGGCAGGACGACTGGGACCCGATGAGCATCCCTTCGCCTGGTGCAAGGAGTGAACAGGTGTCTATACACACCCGGTCGCCCAGAGTCAGGGGGGATATTCTGGTGATAATGGCCGCTTCCAGTTCAACCTCAGGGTATTTTTTGTCACTGATACCGGCAAATGCTGATATATCGGCAGGGCTGTCCGGGGTGATCACAATACCGTCGCAGCCTACTTCCATGGTTTGGAAAGCGAGGTGTGCTTCTTCGGGAGTTTTCACGCAGACGTAGAGGTTCGTGTCTGAGGTCTGGAACCTGGAGATGAGATTTTCAAGAGGAATGATTTTCCAGTTTTCTGTGGAGATGAGGAGATATGGAACGGAATTCTTCAGGCTGTACGCCTCATCCATCTCCTCGGCTCCGGTTAAACTCAGGAGAATTCCGATACGTTCCCCGGAATACATCAGGTCTTTACCGCAAGCTGTTATTGCGGTATATCTTCCAAGATGTTTCAGGGCTTCGTCTTCGGAACGCAGGATGATATTGGTATATCCTGCTTCGAGAGCTGAAGCGACGATGGCTTTTCTTTCGTCATAGGTTTTCAGGTGGTCGGCGCGAACCAGAAACGGAGGAAGTTGGATGGACATTTCTTTCACATTAGGTGGTGTTTTACTGCATCTTCAACGCTTTCATCGCGTAGAACAATGTCGGATACGGCGGAAGTGATTCCTACAATGTCTTTGTGCTGGAAGATGTTTCTTCCAATCGAAACACCGATTCCTCCGGCATCGAGGGAGTCACGGACCATCTGGAGCATTTCGATGTCCGAACCCATTTTTGGACCTCCTGCAATAACGACAGGAATCTGGGCGCCCCTGACTACTTCACGGAAACTGTCTATATCACCTGTGTAACTGATTTTGACAATGTCTGCTCCGAGTTCTGCCGCAACACGTGCACAGGTTTTGAGCGCATCCACGTCAAATGGATTTGTGATATTTTTACCTCGCGGGTAGACCATTGCCAGGAAAGGCATCCCCCATTGCTGACATTTGCGGGATATTTCTCCGGCGTTTCTAATCATTTCCGGTTCGGTGTCGGCCCCGAGATTAATGTGGATTGAAACTGCATCTGCTCCGAGAGTCAAAGCTTCCTCAACAGTAGTGACGATAACTTTGGAGTTCGGGTCGCAGCCAAGACCGGTTCCGGCAGAGAGATGAACGATAAGTCCGATGTCTTTTCCGGAGGTTCTGTGACCATATGGAACCATGCCTTTGTGCATAAGTACTGCCGTTGCACCGCCTATTGAAATCTTGTTTATCGTGTCACGCATGTCTATGAGACCGGGAATCGGTCCCATGGAAATGCCGTGATCCAAAGGAACAATGACGACCCGACCGGAGTTCCGGTCGATGATTCGTTCCATACGAATTTGTTTTCCGAACATGTGTGCTAATGGTTAGCACGGTAACCACATCAATCTTCTGCCCATACGCCTTAGCAGTGAAAAAAAGATGGTTTATAGGGAATAATCATGCGGACATCAAAGACACATTAGATGAAAATCACATCGCAGAAGATTAATGAGATAGAGATGGTATTGAGATATTTCGTCTTTTGAAATTTCATTATTTCATACAGCTCAAGAATGAGTTCGTGTCCGGATTCTCTCATATTTTTGATATGCATGTCCATACAAGTGGTTTAGATGGATTCACCGAATCAAAGGCGTTTGCAAAATTCTCTAAAGTCTTTGAGGAAATAAATCATTTTTTCTCTCAAAATATTTTTTTTCAACATGCAGCCAGTTATCAATTATTCTTCATGGAAGGAGCCGCTACTCACTCCGGGTAATTTGTTTTTACGAATCTTCATAAACAAAAAATAAAAATAGGGTTTCTCTCAAGAGATTCATGCGGGAGCGATACCGGCTTTATCACCGACCTCCTCCTCCCCCGCCCGTGGATCCCATCGAGGAAAAGTTCAGACCTGACGTATCCACTAAGAGATCAGGATTCGCGGTCTGCTCCACCTCAGTTGACGGTATTGTGCCGTTCAGCTGACCAAGAATACTCTCGGCTCTCAAATCTCCATACTCTGAAAGCGTCTGAATCGCTGTCTGATACTCATCATACGTATAGAACGCCGTCGGATCTGACTCAACGTAATCACTGATCAGTGCATTTATCGCTGCGATCCGTTCATCGAACGAGTCGCCGTAGAACCCTGTTGCAATCTGTTCAAGATATGCGTGATAGAGCTCCGTGTAATCCTCATTCTCCAGAAGGACACCGATTAATGGTCGGTCTTCAAGAGAAATGCCGCTCGCGACAGGCGTGTCGATTGGGAAATTCACTGCCTCGCTCGCCTCACTTATGCCAAAGCCTCCGAATCCCTGATTGAAATCCCAGGGCAGGATTGAAATCTGACCGTCATCCTCATACAGATAGTAATTGTGCTTCATCGAACTCACATAGCTATCCAGACTCACCACGGCCGTATTTGCTGCAAAGTACCTCAGCACCTCATCGACGTCTACATACGTCTCCAGGTCGGTACCTTCATTCAGATTCTTCAGCGCAGTGATTACGCGTTTTTCATCCGACGTTGAGGTATCCGTCACCGCATTATCAAAGATCTGACTGTAACTATCTGTATCATCATCAGTATAGACAAGATCCGCTCCTCCTCCGCTTTCGGACATGATGCCGACTCCTCCTGCGGCCCCGCCCATCGCGGGCATCATCATATTCATCGCGGGCCTACTGGTCATATTGAAAGTGGTCATGTCTGTCTGATTGTCGAAAGTCGTAGTGTTAACGACCGTATCCGGCATTATCTCTCCGGCGCCCATCTGGCCGCCCATCGTTATATTCATCGCGGGCATGCCAGTCATATTGAAAGTGGTCATGTCTATCTGATTGTCGAAAGCCGTAGTGTTAACGACCGCATCCGGCATTATATCTCCGACACCCATCTGACCGCCCATCTGACCTGAAATTGAATCCGGCTTGTAAAGTTCACCGTAATCCGATCCGTACAATCTTTCAAGGAAATCCTCCTCCGGTGCCTCGACCATCATATACAGACCGAAATACTCACCATTGATGGAGATTGCAGCATACGAATACAGCGGCGTATCAACACCGATGTAATCCATCATCTCATACGAGAGATACTCCTTCATGTAGGTCGTATCCAGATAACAATTGTTCAGGACGAACTCATCCAGCCCGTCAAAACTCTGACCGCCCACATATTCATCGGCTTTAATCTTGAAACTGTACCGGTCTGAATCGCTGCTTGCGACTGAGGAAAGACTCGATGCTCCTTTTGTACGTATTGCGACCGATTCATATGTCTCTCCGTTAATCGTGATATCACAGAGATGATACTCTTCCTCAAGGGGATTTTCCTGTATGTCCGCCCAGTTCTCATCACTGATAGTGATGTTGACTGTCGTAATCTCGTCTTTATCCAAAAGGGTACTCTCGTATAG
>DATESH010000078.1:0-5547 GCA_035270965.1 Methanocorpusculum sp. | reverse complement strand
TTTTTTCGCTCATACCCGCTCTTTATTCCAATCCGTATTCGGGTTTACGTACCGTCCGCTCTTCACGGTTGTATTTTTATAATCTATCGCGGCTTTCGGGCATCTGTGCAGGCAGGCAAGACAGATAATGCAGGTCTCTTTTTCCCAGACCGGTTTGTTGTCAACAATTCTGATTGCTTTGACAGGACAAATTGTCTCACAGATTCCGCAGCCGCTGCACGAATCATTTACATGGAACTTCCTGGTTTTTCTGCCGTATTTGTAATACGGATAAAGGATAAATGTTCCAAATCCGTGGAGTGTCCCTTTTGCCGGATTAAAATCACCGGTCTCTTCTGCGGCAATTTTTTGTTTAATGTCAGCAAGTTGCCTGTCTGCATTGTCCAGGCAGATTTTCTGTTCATCTTTTCCCGGAAGAGGAAACAGGGAAACATAATTATCCACCATGACAACCCCGTATTTTGCAGAGACGGTCACTCCATGTTTTTTCATGAGTTTTTCAAACATTTCTGCGGCATTTCCGGTAGTTGTGCCGCAGGTCAGGACGACATAGACATAGTGACCCTGAACATCGTTCAGCTTCAGTTTTTCAATGAAGTCGGCAATGATCGTCGGAACTCCGTAAAAGTAGGTTGGAAATACAAACCCTACTTTTTCTCCGGGTTTAAGGGTGAACTCATAGCGGTTTGCCTCCATGAGTTCCGGTATGGAGAATATCTGTTCGTTATCCTCTTCTGCAATTTTTCCGGCGGCATACAGGGAATTTCCTGTAGCCGAGAAATAGAATAACATAATATGTGGTAATATACCGTGTTCTCATATAATCTTTCTTAAACGATAGTTTAATAATAAGTTGTGTTTGCGCAGAATATATATCAAAAAAACAGGCAGCAGGAATTACTCAATTTAAGTTTCAGGCTCCACAATTAAGATTGCGGGCAAACCACTCATTATTTGTTAATATTTGAAAATAATCAGATATTTACATGATTAATCATGACATTACTTGATATGTTATCAAATAAAATTGTTTTACTTTAAAGTAAAAAGAATAGATTTAATATGCGCGCTCCCTGAAGTATAGGCATGACTATCATCGAAGATGCGAAAAAAGGTCTCATCACTGATGAGATGAAGGTCGTTGCGAAAAACGAAGGGGTGACTGAGGATTTCATCCGCCGGGGAATTGTCGGAGGTCATATAGTAATCCCGATGAGTCCCTACCGGAAAGTGAAACTCTGCGGTATCGGTTCCGGGCTTCGCACAAAGGTGAATGCATCTATCGGGACATCTTCCGATATTGTGGATGTGGATGTCGAGCTTGAAAAGGCACGGCAGGCGGAACTCGCCGGAGCAGACACGCTCATGGAGCTTTCAACAGGAGGAGATCTGTTAGATATCCGCCGGCGGGTATGTGAGCAGTCAAAACTCTCGGTCGGTTCCGTGCCGCTCTATCAGGCATTCATTGAAGCCGCCCGAAAAAAAGGCGGGGTTGTTTTCATGGATGAGGACGATCTCTTTAAAATCACCGAGCAGCAGGCAAAACTCGGTACGAATTTTATGGCGATTCACACGGGAATCAACTATGAAACCGTGAAACGGCTGAAGCATCAGGGCAGACACGGCGGGCTTGTCTCCCGCGGGGGGGCATTCATGACAGCATGGATGCTCCATAACGAGATGGAGAATCCTCTGTACCGGCGGTTCGACTACCTTCTCGAGATTTTAAAAGAGCATGAGGTCACGCTTTCGTTTGGAAACGGCATGCGGGCAGGAGCCTGTCATGATTCGACGGACCGTGCCGCAATTCAGGAACTCTTAATCAATGCAGAACTTGCCGACCAGGCGCATGATGCGGGTGTTCAGTGTATCCTGGAAGGTCCGGGTCATGTTCCTCTCGATGAGATTAAAACCAATGTCCAGCTGGAAAAACGCGTTACGAATGACAAGCCGTTCTATATGCTCGGTCCTCTTGTGACGGATATCGCTCCCGGATATGATGACAGGGTAGCCGCAATCGGAGCTTCTGTTTCGTCTGCCGCTGGTGCTGATTTCATCTGCTATGTAACACCAGCCGAACACCTCGCTCTTCCGACCCCGGAGGAAGTCTATGAGGGAGTGATGAGTTCACGTATTGCGGCCCATGTTGGCGATATGGTGAAACTCCCAAAGACCCGTGATGCGGATCTTGAAATGGGTCATGCAAGACGTGATCTTGACTGGGAACGCCAGTATGCCGTGTCGATCAACCCGGAAAAGGCACGCTCTATCAGAGATTCCCGTATGCCGGCAGACTCCGACGCATGTACGATGTGCGGGGATTACTGTGCGATCAAAATCGTGCAAAAGACGTTTAACTTCTGATGCGGGTTCCTCCGAAGGAGGGACCTTAGCTAAGAAAGCCGGAGGCTTTCGCCGTGAAGTGAATAAACCTGAAGGCGGGTTCCTCCAAAGGAGGGACCTCAGCTAAGAAAGCCGCAGGCTCTCGCCTGGTTATTCGGTTAGTTCTCCCTCCTCCCCCTTTTTTTGGTATCTCATCCCTGCCCCGTTCAGCTGATCCGCAATCAGCGTCTCCATATACCTGACAATCATTTCCGGTGTCATATTCATCTCTCCTAAAATCCAGCTCTCAATTATACCCGCAAAAGCTGCCGTGTAAAAATGCGTCAGATATATGATATATCCCTCAGAATCCGGAATATTCTCTCCGTACCTGAGAATAACATCCCGCACGGCTCCTTCCAGATCCGCCCTGAAAAAATCCTTCAGCGTCTCACGGCTAAGGGAATTCAGCGTACACAAACACAGCACCCGGTTACCCGAAATATAATTGAAAAGCTGGAGAATCTTATCCTGCCAGCAAAAAGCCTCCTCTCCCTGTGCCAGCAGATCAGACATCTCCTCTTCATACATCCACCGGACCAGATCAGACACATCCTTAAAATGATAATAAAATGTCTGGCGGTGCATCCCGCAGCCCGCCACAAGTTCCTGAACCGTAATTTTATGCAGAGGCTTTTGTACCATCAGTTTTTTCAAAGATGCCACAAGCCTCCTCCTCGTCATATCGCTCTGCAGAGCTGGATTATTTGACATATGTACATACACCTGTCTGGTCCAATCCCCATATATCCTTTTCGGATACGGCACATTAAAATATCAGGTCATTAGACACCTGTCATAATCTGTCCAAAATTCACGATGTTTATCCCAAACTCAGTAATACATATTCAGACAACCGGCCACCCGGTTACTAAAACTATGATAGATATCTCCGGACAAATCCTGCAAAAGAGGAAACTGGTTATAATAATAACCCTGTTAATCGCCGTTCTCTGCCTAATACTGATACCGCAGGTTTCCGTAAACTACAACATCATTGACTATCTCCCCGATGAAGCCCCCTCAACAATCGCTCTTGATGTAATGAATGAGGAATTCACCCAGGGAGTGCCCAATGCACGGATAATGGTGCCTGATGTTACCATCCCGGAAGCACTTGAACTCAAACAGCAGTTCTCTGCCGTTGACGGGGTTGAAGAAGTAACATGGCTTGATGACGCGGTCTCTCTAGACGTACCGTTTGAAACCCTCGACACTGACACCGTCGAAGCGTATTATAAAAACAACACCGCTCTTTTCAGCATCACCCTCGACGACGATAAAGCCACTGAGGCAGTAAATGAACTTGCAGAAATTGCAGGTGAAGATGCGGCAATGTCGGGACTTTCCGTCTCTATGACATTCTCCAAAGGAACACTTGCGAGTGATGTTACCAAAATCCTCCTCATTGCAATCCCGTTCATCCTTGCAGTTCTGCTCTTGACAACCGACTCATGGATCGAGCCATTCCTCCTGATGTTCACAATTGGAATCGCCATCATCATCAACATGGGAACCAATATCATCTTCGGGGAAATATCCTTCATTACTCAGGGAGTTGCGGCCATTTTGCAGCTTGCAATAGCTCTGGATTATGGAATTTTCGTTCTTTACCGTTTCTCTGAAATTCGGAAAGAAGGACTGTCTGTTCATGACTCTATGAAAAAGGCCCTTGTTAATTCCTTTAGTTCAGTCACTGCATGCGGAATCGCCACCATGATCGGTTTTGCCGCACTTATCCTGATGAGAATTGAAATCGGTCCGGATCTGGGCATTGTCCTGACAAAAGGAATCATCATCAGTCTCATATGTGTCTTCACCCTTCTGCCGGCACTCACCCTCGGATGCTCCCGGCTCGTTGAAAAAACACATCACAGATCATTCATTCCCGACCTGAAAAAGCTCGCAAAAGTCATTGTCAAAGCAAGCTTACCCGCCCTTCTCATCTTCGCCCTCATAGTCATCCCCTTCGTTATCGCTATCGATAATAATGACTATGTCTACTTCGATCTCTTCTCCGACGAACGCACAGAAATCGGACAGGATTCCCTCGCCATCACAGATACGTTTGGCGGTGCCTCATCCCTTGTTCTTATGGTCCAAAAAGGGGACCTTGCAGAAGAACAGGCAGTCGTTGATGAAATCGAGGCCATACCAAACGTCGTGTCGGTGATATCCTATGTGGACACGGTAGGTGCTGAAATTCCCCAGGAATATATCCCGGAAAGCACACTTTCCGAGCTGGAGTCCGCCAATTACAGCAGAATGATTATCACCGTCGATACTTCCCTTGAAGATCCCGAATCCTTCGCAGCAATCGAAACAATCCGGGAAATTGGTGAAACCCATTATCCCGGCGAATGGTATCTCGCAGGCGAGATAGCAAACGCATATGACATGAAGTACTTTATCGAAGAAGATAACATCAAAATCGAGGCAGTTGGTATCATTGCCATCTTCATCGTCATCATGATCGCATTCCGTTCGGTTTCCCTCCCGTTAATACTCGTAATCGTTATCAAATCGGCAATCTGGATTAACTGCGGATTACCCTACTTCCAGGGGGAGCAGATGTTCTACATTTCATATCTGGTTATCAGCTCCCTCCAGCTCGGTATAACGGTTGATTACGCGATTATGTTTACCAGCAGGTATGTTGAGTTCAGAAAAACTCTTCCGAAACGTCAGTCTCTCGAAAAGACCGTATCAACGGCGGCAATATCCATTCTGGTCTCTGCATGCATCCTCTTAATCGCAGGAATTGCTCTGTGGGTCTTCTCCTCGAATGCCCTCTTAAGTGAAGTAGGCATGTTAGTCGGCAGAGGGTCTCTCCTCTCGATCATCGCCGTACTGTTCGTCCTGCCGGCACTATTGATGATTTTTGATAAAATCATCCAGAAAACATCACTGAATATGAAATTTGTATCTGATACTAAAGGAGTATAACATGAAATCATCGGTAAAAATTCTGATAACCCTGATAATAATCACATTATTCATCATACCGGCCGCAGCTTCCGGAACACAAAAAGAAGAGGTTGTCTATGTCAACCTGAATGGTGACGGTACAGTCGACCACGTATACACAGTTAACATCTTTGACATGCAGACAGCAGGACGAATCACCGATTACGGTTCGTATTACTCGGTCAGAAACATGGTGAC
>DATESH010000077.1:0-2333 GCA_035270965.1 Methanocorpusculum sp. | reverse complement strand
CCCGGTCTGACTGCTTCGCCGTTTTTCACAAAAACTGCGTGACCCGAGTAGTGTCTATTGGTATACCCATCCAATTTTATAACTGCAAGATCGCAGGTCTCATGAAAAAAACAGGTTACCGACTTGATGGGACTTACACAGTCAATCAGGTTGTTTTTCATCTGAACAATCATTTCCGGATTATAACCGAACCTGGTTTCGATAGCCTTTTTCCGAAAAGATGAGACATCCTTTGTCTCAGTTGTAAATTGGTCATACTTTTTATTGATTTCATCAGCCTGACCGAATAACCGGGCAACATGTTTACAGGTCACGGCATACCCTTCGTCATTCACAAAAAACAGCGTGGCAATGCCTGGAAAAACATTGGTATTGGTGTATTTTCTCGTAATCGTATAAAGCGGCCGGGTAAACCCGCCAACTTTTTCTATAGCATCGGCAAACATGATTCCTCCTTTATTCTAAACGTCCAACAGGCTATACCCGTATAACCTTCACGTCAGTCCGGCTCTCCTTCGCAAACGTTTCCACCCGTAGCTCAACTCATCAAAGCATACCGCCCGCCGGCAGGCGGGCTCGACATCATATGTCGGGAATCCCTAATTTATTTTTTGCTCATGAGTCTTGAACACATATTTTTGATCCATCGGTAATGAAGAATAAGATGAACCGCGATGAGGATGACAAACAGCGTACTTGTAATGAAGTGAAGCTGATACCAGGATTGATAACTGAGACTGAGGAAATCAATCGATCCCTTACCCAGTCCAAAAGGAAAATTGATCCTGAGAACATACCCGGTCACAATCGAGGCCAAGGCGACGAAGAACGCAATGAGATCGACCCATGCATTGATCTTTGCATATCTCATTAAATCATGCTCCACATTACCAGGAAGGTATTTTTCCAGATGATACTCTCTTTCATGAATTAGTGATGGATTTTTTTGCCTCAAATATATTTGTATTCACCCATATGCAGAATGCCGGGTCAGACCCGCATAACCTTCACGTCAGTCCGGCTCTCCTTTGCAAACGTTTCCACCCGGAGCTCAACTCGTCCAAGCATACCGCCGCTGGTGAGAATGAGAGAGTCCTCGCCGTTCATCGCCGAAAGCAGACACTTATCGATTACCCCATGAGTATACTCAAGCATAATCCCGGACATGATACAAAACATCCTTGACTTGGTTTCTATCGCACTGGTGTGCCATGCAGGATGTTCGGCGAGAAGACTCTTGCATGATTCTGTGGTCATAGTATCCGTATCAGCAAGATAAATCGTCCCGATTACACTCGGGCCCGGACCCTCGATGAGTCTTGTCATCTCAGGAATTCCTTTGGGGGGAGTACTGGAAGTGAGAATATGTCTTCTGACAAGTTCCTGATACAAATCAAGAAGGACCGGCTGCGTTATCCTCGCCTGCTTCATCAGTTCATTGTCTGAGAAAACCTCTGCCGGAGTTCCCTGATGAAGGATAGTTCCTTCTGAGAGAAGAATTATCTCATCCGCCCACCGGTAGGCGAGCTCGACATCATGCGTCGAGAGAAGAATCGTCGTGCCGTTTTCATGGAGTTCGTCGAGAAGGTCCATGATTTCAGCTGCCGTCGCCGGGTCAAGGGAAGCCGTCGGCTCATCAGCGACTAAAATTTCAGGATGCATGGCAAGAATTCCTGCGATAGCAACCCTTTTTTTCTCCCCGCCCGAAAGATGGTGCGGCGGGCGTTTTTCATATCCGTTCAGACCGACCGCAAAAAGTGCGTCGTGAACCCGTTGACGAATTTCATCATCAGGAAGATGAAGATTTGCCGGACCGAAGGCCACATCGGCAAATACACTCGGCGCAAATATCTGTGAATCAGAGTTCTGGAACACCAGACCCACCTTGCTTCGCACGTTTCGAAGCCCGGCTCTGTCATAATTCACCTCTTCATTGTGTATGAGAATTTTTCCCTCGTCAGGAACAAGAGTTCCATTGCACATAAGGAGAAGAGTTGTCTTTCCAGCTCCATTATGCCCGACCACAGCAACTTTCCTGCCCCGCCTGACCGAAAACGAGATTCCTTTCAGCGATGCGGGGCTTCCCGGATATGAGAACCGGATATTTTCAAAAGTAAGTACATTATCATTCATAATAAAGCCATCTCCAAAACTAAAAGATAGAGAATCACCGCAATAAATACAATCACGCAGGACACCGAGAGAGGAGTGACCTTCCCGTGTTCATCCGGCAGAACCATGCATCCGTCATAGCACCGCGAGTCCATAGAGATGAAAATCTCCTCCCCCCTCTCCCATGTTCTGATAAACAGCACGGACACCAGCATGGAAAA
>DATESH010000076.1:0-10496 GCA_035270965.1 Methanocorpusculum sp. | reverse complement strand
TAAATACCTCTTTTTTTCAGCGCTTTCAGTTCGGAAATACCTGCTTCGGGATTCGCCAGCAGATGACGGGCAATCATCGGTTCGTGAACAAGAAGACAGTCCATACAACTCCATAAATCACCGTTCGGTGTCTCAATCATCCGGCCAAGATCTGTATCCATGCAGGGATAAAGCGGACAATAACAGAAACTGCACTCCTGATCCGCATAATGATGACACGGATAATACGGACAGTTCTCCGGAATCCATTCATTCCAGTGGTCCCCCCCGTATCTGCTGTAAATAAAAAATGAGGGGCGGCTTCCTTTCACCGCAGGATTCCCTCTCGACCACCCGCGGGTTACGCCCCAGGTCATAAGAAGATAATGATCGAACCTGATTAGAGCCTCCGTCAACGCATAGGAAACCGCCTTGGAAATCCTCATCCCTGTTTCGGTAAGAGGACCTGCAAACTCCTCATAAGGTCCGGCATTGTTTTCCGATGCCACAACAACCGCATCCGTAGACAGTGCTCCAGTCGGCAGTTTTCTTGTGGAAATCACCTGCATCTTCGCCTCCGTCACCGTCATCATCGCCCCGAGAATAGCGGAATCCGTCAGCGGACGTTCGCTTGTTACGATAATATTAATCGTCCTGTTTCTGTCCGACACCGCGGCCGTAACAAAAACAGTAATATAATCATATCTCGCAATACAGAGATTTGAAATCGGCACCGCTGTCAGAAGACCGAACTGCGGCTGTAAAAACCCGTTACGATTAGAAATCCGGTCGATATATCCGGCAGCATCCTCGGAAAAATTTCCCGGCACTGAGATATTCAGAACCGTCCTGACATCCCGTAATCCCCCGTCGACCCCGTTACTTGCCGCCCGGAAATTACCCCGCACAACCAGCGTATCTTTCCTCAGATAATAGCGCACTTAAAACATCCCGTCCTGTTCAAAACTTCTGCCAAACCGGATGGCAAGCTCCGCTTTATACAACTCTTTTCCAAGATATGCCGCATGATCCAGAAGAGACACCCCGTCCTCCTCAACAATCGCGGAAAACACATCATACCAGGAACTCCCCCTGACTGCTTTTCCATTCCTGACCGCAACAATTTTTCCATCCTCAATCCCTATCCTGAAATTCCCTTTCGGATCATATGTCAGAGAATCCGAAGCTTCCGGCGCATCCCGGATTTCATCATAGACCAGAGGAGGTTCCCGGCGAAGACGTTTCTCCTTTAAAATCAGAACATCGACACCCACATCCTTCGGATAGGGCCGGTCTCCCGACAATGCCATCAGTTCGACCGCACGCCGCATCTCGGCAGTCGCCCCTCTGGTTTTATCCGAATGTTCGGCGATGAGAACACCTGCGACGCCCGTTTCCGCGGAAATTCCGGCAAGCACTGCACACACCCCCGGACTGTCCGCATCCATCATCTCGACCACATTCACGCAGCCGAGAACCTTCGGACAGCCGAAATCGGTGAGATACCCCGTAAGAGACCGGGTCATCCCGGAAAGAGGCGGGAGTACCAGCGGATCGGCGATAATATTCGTAAGCCCCGACTCCTTCGCAAGCACAATCGTTTCTTCAAGCGAAACTCCGTCCCGCGGAATCAGAACACATGCGGCACCTGCTTTTCGCACATCACCGGCAAGAAGAGGAATCGTCTCCTTTGTGAGGGAAAAAATCAGATCAGAACGGAAAAGTGCCGCAGAAATCAGAGCCGGGTCAAGAGAATCTACCGAAAGAGGAATCGCGAGATCTTCCACCGCGGAAAAACACCTGACAACATCATCCGGGACCGCATCAAACCCGAACCCGAGATCCACAATATCCGCACCGTTCTCCTTCGCACGAATCACAGCATCCCGAAGGGCAGGATGACGGTGAGCATCCATAATCTCATGTATCACCTTAATTCTGGACGACCCGCCGATTTTCACACCGCGAATCATAAACGACGCATCCGCCTCTGCCTCCATACAAACGAGTTTCTTTCGTGCCGCTCCTGCTTTTTCCTTCGCAAGCATATCATCCGCCGGCATATCGCGAGACAATCTTCCTGCGCAAATCAGAGGGACACACATTCCCATATCAGCCGCGTGGCGCGTTCCCCTCCGGATAGGGACCCCTGTCGCAGATTCTATATCCTGAAACGACGCCGTGCACATTCCCGACACCACAACCAGATCCGGCAAATATTCAGATATCAGCTTTTCCAGAGACGCTGGTGTTAAAAAGGATGCAATTTCTCCGGTTTCAATAATATCATACGTAAACCCTGTTACTTTGGAAAGAGCAGACCGCAGCGAAGGTGCACTCTGGTGTCCTGTGGGAAAAAGAACATGCATGTATGTTATCCTTATGTTTTTGAACTTACATAGTAATTACCTTACTATGGTTCTGATTACATGTGATCTTCACATACATTCGAATGCATCAGCTGACGGAAAATGTTCAGTCGAACAAATCATAGAAGTCGCGAAAGAACGGGGATTCAATGCAATCGCAATCACGGATCACGACACCACCGAAGGTGCCAAACATGCAGTCGGAATCAAAAACCCGGGCATCCTGATAATTCCGGGAATAGAAGTCTCGACAAGAGACGGCCATGTAATCGTTCTTGGAACAACCGAACTCTACCCCAAAGGAGAGGCTGCCGTTGAAACGATACGCAAAGCAAGAGAGAAAGGCTGCCTCACTATAGTTCCCCACCCTTACCACAGATGGCGGCACGCAGTCGGTCTCCACGCCCCTGAAGCACTTAAGGAAGTTGACGCAATAGAAGTTTACAACAGCAGATATTATATCGGGACCGCAAACAAAAAAGCCGCCCGTATCGCAAAAGAATACCATAAACCCATGACCGCCGGTTCCGATGCACATACCTGCAAGTTCGTCGGATACGGAATCAACCTCATCGATGCAGAAGAGAACACCGTCGAATCCGTTCTTGATGCAATCAGGAACGGGAAAATCCGGAGCCACTGCAAAAAAACACCCGTCAGAACCTATACATCCCAGTCTCTGCATAATGTCGTCCGGAAAGTACGACGCCATACCCCGCGGCTCAAGGCGCGGCGGCTTCCATGAAACTTGCGTTTCTTGCCGGTTACCGCGGACAGAACTTTGCCGGATCCCAGTATCAGACCGGTAAAAGAACCGTCGAAGGAACGTTTATTAAAGGCGGAATAGAACTCGGGCTTTTTTCCGATGCAAAAGAGGGACAGTTCAGATCCGCCGGCAGAACAGATTCGGGTGTCAGTGCGAGAAAACAGCTCATCTCCATCACAACCGATAAACCCGAACTTGCCATGGATGCGCTGAATTTTCATCTTCCTTGTGATATCTGGTGCCTTGGCGCCGCAAAAGTGCCGGACGAATTTTTTGCCCGGTATGCTGCATATGACCGGACCTACCGGTATTACTTTCCCTACGAAGCCGACATCGAAAAAATGAACGAAGCTGCATCCTGCCTTGAAGGCAGACACAACTTCAGCGGGTTTTCCAAAATGGAACCCGGACGTGATCCGCTCAGGACCATAACAAAAGCACGGGTCTTCGAGGGAAACGACGGGTGCCCGGTTTTTGAAGTTACCGCACTCAGTTTTCTCTGGAACATGGTAAGAGGAATCGCCGGGGCTTTACAGTCAGTAGGCCTCGGTCTGTCAGACCCGGATATCATGGAATACCTGCTTGCCGGACCGCGTGACAGGGTTCATCCGGCACCTGCCGAAGGACTCATCCTCTGGGATGTCGAATGCGACCTGACATTTACCCCCATGCCGCAGAAACGCGAAGTCAAAAGGGCACTCGGCCGCGAAGCCATTGCAAAAAGAGCCGACATGCATACAGCAGAAGCCTTACTCGAAGATGACCCGCGGGAGTCCTGGAAACAGAAAGTCGGAAGAGAATACTCGGCTATAATCAAAAAAGAGTGAAAATCACTTCATCATCTCAAGAACAATCTCTCTCCCCGCTTTTTCCGCCTCTTCCACGCTTTCCGGCCAGTTCTTCACTCCCCCTCTCTTATCCATACCCGGAAACAGAACATTCTTCGTATAGGAAAAACCCGCATCATTGAAAAACGCCCTCACCACAGGAAACGCCGACTGAAAAATATCCGGAATATCCTGCCCTGATGTCCCGATAAACACGCCCATGTGCTTCGCCAGATGCTCCTTATCAAAAGAGAGAGTCTTCGTCACAAACTTCCGTGCCCACAAAAACTGCCCCCGGTCGATAAACGACTTCATCTCCGCAGTCACGCTCATCGAGTAAATCGGCGACGCAAGAACCAGAATATCAGCCGAAAGAATATCCTCAAACACGGGGGTCAGATTATCCCGGATAACACAGACACCGGTCTTGTGACACTCATTACATCCTCTGCAGTTTTTATGCAGAATCTCCACCAGACGTCTTTTCTTCACAGACGCCCCCGCATCCTCCGCTCCTTTCAAAAAAGCATCCAGAACCGTCTCCGTATTCCCGCCTTTGCGCGGACTGCCGTTAATTGCAATAAGATTAATCATTGATTCTCCAGAAATTTCCTGAATGTATCCCCGGCATCCTTTGCCTTTTGAATCGCTTCCGGACTGTTTTTGAAATCATTCTTCGCGTCAAGATTGTTCATAAGCAGAAGATGGGTCCTGCGTGCCGAAATCTCCGACACATCGAACAAAAACCTTGCCACCGGCACGGTATGTTCGAACACTTTCTCACTCATTTGCCCGGCTGTGGAAATAAACATCCCGTATTTCTTCCCCTCGACCTTCGGGAGATTCTTCAGAATATACTTTCTTGACCAGAAAACCTGACACCGGTCAATCAGAATCTTTGCCTGGGCACAGACCGACATCGAATACACGGGTGATGCAAAAATCAGAACATCGCATGCCCGGATTTTTTCCGCGAGTGCCTGATAATCATCCTTTTGAATACACTCCCCGATCTTCTCGCATCTCCCGCAGCCTTTGCATGGTGAAATATTCAGATCGTTTAAGACCACCTTCTCGATAGTCATTCCGGAAAAACTTTCGAGCACTGTATCAAGAGCCGATTCGGAATTACCGTGACGACGCGGCGATGTAGTGATGGCAAGGACGGATAAGGGCATTTATTCAGTATATTACTCCCGAAACAGATAAATCCAGTGATAGGGTCGGACTGCCCCCATGATAAACCTCATAGCCGGACAAAACGAATGCATCGTATGCAGTTTTCCGGAAGCAGAATGGCAATCGTATTTGCCCTTCTGGCAGCCCTTCTTTACGGTATCAGCTCACCGGTATCGAAGATTCTTCTGGAGACCACTTCGCCTGAACTTATGGCAGCGCTTCTCTATCTTGGAGCAGGGTTCGGGATGTTTGCCGTCAGCCTCATTTCAAAGCTGAAAAACGGGAAGACAACCGAAGCCCCGCTCACAAAAAAGGATTTGCCTTATGTTCTCGGGATGATTCTTCTGGATATCGCGGCACCGATTTTCCTGATGATCGGTCTTTCGATGACGACCGCCGCGAATGCCTCTCTTTTGAATAATTTCGAGATTGTCACGACTGCTCTTGTGGCTTTTTTCCTATTCCATGAGAAAATCGACCGCAGACTCAGGATCGCGATTGTTCTGATCATGGCGGCAAGTGTTATTCTGACGTTCGATGATGTGAGCAGTTTTTCGTTCTCGATTGGGTCGGTTTTTGTTCTTCTGGCATGTATCTGCTGGGGTTTTGAGAACAATTTTACCAGAATGCTTTCTGTTAAGAATCCGATGGAGATTGTTGTCGTGAAAGGGTTCGGGGCAGGGTTCGGGGCTCTTGTTATCGCATTTTTTGTTCAGGGGATGGAGACGGATGTGCAGAGCGTGATTGCGGCACTTGTTCTGGGATTTTTCGCGTATGGTCTGTCGATTTATTTTTATGTGCGTGCCCAGCGGGATCTTGGAGCGGCGAAGACGAGTGCGTTTTATGCGGTGGCGCCGTTTATCGGGGCAGGGGTTTCGTTTGCGGTGTTTCGGACGCCTCTTACGCCTTTGTTTGCGGTTGCGGGTCTGATTATGGTTGTCGGGGCATATTTTGCAGCGAGGGGAGGGCACAGACATTTCCATTATCATGCGGCGGTGACGCATGTTCATCTGCACAGGCATGATGATGGTCATCATACGCATGTCCATGATCCTCCAATCAATGGAGAGCATAGTCATGTTCATTCCCATGAGCCGGTTAAACACAGCCATCCGCACGGGGAGGGGGAGATTCATGAATCCGGGGAAAAGTAGCGTGTTTATATTAGAATGGTTATGCCGAGAAGGATAAGTGGCAGGATAATTACCACCAGCAGTGCGATAAGATAAATATATACGCGTTTTTTCGAACCGGTCGTCAGGGCGGCGCCAATCAGCCAGGTGACGATGATTCCGTAGAGAAAACCTATCCGGTGGGCGGTATTCGGGACGGCGGGGGATGCGTTTAGTATTTCTGCAAGAGGGAGGAGGAGATATACTGCTGCCGAGAGGAGAAGGATCCCGATAAGGAATCTGGCGCTTTCAAAATTTTTCCAGACGGCAAAGGAGATTATGACGCATATAATCCCGAATACGGCACACACCATTCCGGAAAATCCGACTATTTGTACCAGATGAAACCCGGGTACTAGGAGTAATGCCGATGAGCATGAAAAGGGGAGGACGGTGATGAAGAGGATACAGGTGAGACAGGGGCATAGATAAAACCGTTTGTCCAGTTTCGGGAATATCGCTGTGATGAGCGTCAGAAAGATGCCGAGAATGAAGAAGATCAGGAGGTTTGTTAACAAATGCATCGGTATCTCATGGCAAAACGGTGCGAGATAGAGTGCCTGGAGTGTGGTGCCGGAGGAGGAGAGGGAGACGGTGTCTATGGGGATGATGCTGTAGGACAGGAGGGTCCACATGGCGACGAGGACGATTCCGATAATGAGCCAGTATATCAGGATGAAGAGGCGGAATTTGTCCGGAGGGAGGCTGGGATTCCAGGTGTTTAGATGGTGAGAGAGGGGTGGTCGCCAGGTCATGGAGGTATGCAGTAGTTATGAAGATGACCTGATAAGTCTGTTGGAGGGAAATATCGGGGGCCGGGCGGGACTATAAATGAGACTATAAATTGAGGGAGGTCGAGCCCAAGTTATTTTCCATTCTCCTGTAACTCGCGTATTTTCTGGATGAGCTGTTGTTTGAGATCGGTATCGTCGTTCCAGAAGATGGTATTTCTCTGGGCAATATCAAAATGAAGAGGGTCTTTTTCTTTATCGTACCATGATCTTTTGCATGTCTGGATTACGGGGATGTCAAGCCCGTCTGCATAGCCGGTTTCGTAATATACCCCGGGGTTTCTGTATGTCAGGTCCGAGATAACGAAGCGTGCGTCTTTAATCGTCTGTGTATGATGAGGAATCTACCACACTAAATCAAATATAGACTTCACTGCCCCTTTGTGTCTCTTGAATCCTATCGGATGTTGTCACTTTGCTCAAATATGCTCTGCTGAACATCCCACGTTAAACAGAATCCCTATCGTTGGTTTCTGCAAGATGTTTCAGGGAAGTGTTTTCCGAAAGTGACCTGATTTGGCGGATAGCACTATCGTTAAGCTGGAGAAGCCGCTCATTCTGGGAAATCTGCCGGCTGATGAGCTCGGCATTGAGAGCCTGGAGGTTAGCAATTACAATTAACTCCACAAGAGAAGCATTATCCCGGATATTTCCCTGAGCATTTGGATTTTTCTCATGCCATTCCTTTGCTGTCTCACCGAAAAGAGCGATATTCAGCACATCTGCTTCATCAGCATATGTTTTGCTTTGCTGTTGTTTTGAAACAATCGTTGGTATGAGAGTTTCTTTGATTGCATCGGTTTGTATCTTATAATTCAGTTTGGTCAGAGTACGGGTGATATTCCAATCAAGAGAAATATGACTGTTTTCATCGGTTTTGAGACGCTGGTAGTCTTTGATAATATAGAGTTTAAACTCGGCCGATACCCATGATGCAAACTCAAAGGCGATATCTTTGTGGGCATATGTTCCTCCCCCTATCCCTGCTTTGACACGGAGTCCGGTCGCTCCGGTTTCAGTTACCCATTTTTTTGGAGAAAGCGTGAAGGCATTTTTTCCCGCTTCGCTTTTGAAGGAGTTGTAGGCATCTCTTCTAAAGGAAGGATTGTTTAATAGTTCCCAGAGTCCAAGGAACTCAATGGTGTCCCTGTTTCTAAGCCAGTTTTTGATGACATCGTTTGGTTCACTACTTTTGTATTTGGCTATGTCGGTGAGACTCAGGTAGTCATTGTCTGTACCGCTGGATAAAACGGTAATCTCCCTGCCATTGGCATTGATGACGTCTTTATAGGGTTTTTTTTTCATACACACGAGGTCCTTGCTCTTTCGTTGGAGGTGATTTTGTATAAATGTAACGTGGAGAGGGGGGAACCCGCGCCAAATTCGGGGGGATTGAAAATGGAGATTAACATTAACTTAATGTATTAAACCCGTCGAATTCGACGGGTTATCATTTTTCATTCTCCCCCCTTCCTTCTTTCAAACTTCGCTGTCCCCACTCATTCCAAAAAATAATTGACCGGCTCCGGACCCCTGAAAATAATAATACCGCTTATTCGCGGTTAAATAACCTCATGCGTCCACACCCGGCAAACATCATTTTTCCCTTGTGTCACATCATTCCCGAAACTCTGTCGAACCATAGAGATAACGAAATCTAACCCGAATTACACCGTATTTTTTCATCCCTCGTATGTGGGTAGTTTCGGAAATAACGTGACACAAAAAATAAAACCTCCAGATAACGCCTTTTTTAAAAATAGACGCAATATTAACCCGATTTTAAGTGTCAGATACTTCCCAGAGATGTGACACCACGCAAAAACAAAAAAAAGTTGTGTCACATCTGATGTGACACGAAATCACAGACCCTTCAACCGGCACTTGAAATACCGCTGACTATTTGTCCGAACCTCATCAAACCCATACACCCTCATCCCGCGAAACAACTTCAACTTCTCCCCCTTCAGCAAAGCCTGCCGGAAATTCATCTGCCCATACTCATCATACCCCGGAATCGACTGCTTCCCAAGACCCACAGAAACCTCATGCACCGCACACCACGCAATAAACCGCTCCTCCACCTCCTGCCGCGACATACGCCCGCTCTCCGACTTCTCCAGACACTCCTCGATAAACGCCGACACCTCGAACCCTGCAAGCAGCTCATTCTGCGTCGACCGGCAAAACTCCGGAACCGGCAAAAGCCCCTCCTTCAGATAAGCCAGCAGCTCATCGGCGATCATCGAAAAAATCGCATCCTTCTCAGCCAGAAGAACATCACGGATATCCTTCACCCTCTCCTCCTCCGTAAACGTATGCACAAACGGAATCGTCCGAAGACGACGAAGCAGCGCAAACGTCATCTCCTTATCGAACCTGGGCAGCTCATTCGTCACCCCCACCGGCGTACAGACCACTTTCTGCATAACCGACTTCGCATACGTATCACGGAACCGGCTCGTCACCGCATCCCCAGTCAACGCCTTCACCGCATCCACACTAAAGCGCCCGCCCGAAAACGTCGACTCATCATCACTCGCCTCTGCAAAAAGCAGAGACCGCTTATTCAAAGACCGGTAGATACCCGACGCAGGACGATCATCCCCGCTCGTAAAAATCTCCCGGACCGACGCCTCCGACATCTCGCTCCCGAAAATTTCCCGGAGCACATCAATCGTCGTCGACTTCCCATTACTCCCCGTTCCCCACAGAAAGAGAAAAATCTGTTCCGGATTTCCCGGATAGAGCAGATAGCCCAGCAGCCGCAGGAAAAACCGCCCGAGCGAAATCATCCGGAACGTCCGTTCCTCCTCGCCAAGCCGGCTCCTGTTATCCGTAAACACCGCCGCCATGTGTCTGATAAACGCCTGAGACCGCAGTCCGTGCGTATAGGACGCATCGATATAGATCGTCGGATATGCCCCGCGAATCGAATCGCATTCCCATATCGGCAGGAACACACCGGTTTTACAGTTCAGGGCGCCGTTTTTCAGGGTAATATACCTGATATCCGACGCTTCGCCGAGATTCACCTGCATCGAAGAGCCTTCGATCATCTTCCGGAAAGCCACCTGCTTTATATGGTTTTTGCTCTGGTTCAGATGATTCTGCAGCTGCGTGACAAGATTTCTCAATTCGGGTGTGTTTTCGGCATCGGCCCGGCGCTTCCAGTATTTCAGCTCCTCTTCGATGCTTTTGCCGACGAACCGGAGGGCCCGCCCGATTTTTTCTTTGGCAGGTTCCCAGTGGTTTTTGTTCCAGGCATACCATTCGTCCCGGTCGGCGGCATAGATGAGATACCCGGCGGCTTCTTTTTCGAAACGGGCGGCGTTTCCTTCGTCGTTGAGGGAGCTGAGCAGTTCGTCGGGAAAGGCGAGCTGTTTACGGATCATGGTCTTTCGCTCCCAGGG